>JAOAHX010000010.1:0-14591 GCA_026415035.1 Thermodesulfobacteriota bacterium
ACTGTAGGGAGCGACCCCAGTATTTCGGGACGGGTGCTGCAATATTTAAAGGACCAGGAAAAGATCCTCCCAAAGATTACAGCTAAATATATACTGGAAAAGGCATTCGGGAAAGGTGAACATGAGAAATCTCTCCAGGAGATCTATGATTTGCATTTAAAAACCCCTGGAATGCCGCTCCTGGAAAGCGAGAAAGTCATTTATGAAGCGATCAGCGAGGGAGTGAAATCGGGCTTTCTCGGAGTTAAAGAAGATACAACCATATATTACTCAGAACCTTTAACCCCGAAGATGGAATCCATTGTCATTCGGGGGGAACTGGCCAAAAAGCTAAAGGAAGAAGCGAAAAAGGAAGGGGGAGAAGAAGGGGGTCCGCCAATAGGAATCGAAGAGGGGGAAAAGAAAAAGGTCGGGGTTAGGCCAGCAAAAGGAGAAGGCAAGGTCAGAAATTTGAGATTCCGGGCCATCATCCCCTGGGACAAATTATCTTCGGTAATCAACGGGGTCATTCGCCCATTAAAGGAAAAAGGACTGCCTCCAAAAATCGTCGTCGAAATCAATGCCACCTCAGAAGAAGGGTTTGACAGAACCACCCTGGATTCCAAAGTAAAGGAGACGCTTCAACAGATCAACGCCCAGGTAATGGAATGGAGAGAGAATTCTTTTTAAGCCTTCCCCCCGATGATTTACGGTATCGAACAGAAAGGGGTGAGAAATGTCTCTCACCCCTTTTTTTGGTGGAGCAGAGGGGATTTGAACCCCCGACCTCCAGAGTGCGATTCTGGCGCTCTCCCAGCTGAGCTACTGCCCCACCGAATTTCAAAAATTCTAAAAAACCCTACCCGCTCTTCTCTTCTAAGAACACCGGAGATTTAAACCCCCGACCTGTCGATCCGACCGCTCTCCCAGCTGAGGGGGCTGCCCCAGCCGCAGGATTTGCAACTATGATAATCTATCGGTATTGAGAAGACAACCCCCTCAAATACCGCCTCAATTTCGGACCGATCTCCGGGTGTTTTAATCCGTAGGAGAGATTGGCCTGAAGATAACCCCACTTATCACCAGCGTCATACCGGTCGCCGAAGAATTCATATCCGTAGACGGGAACCTCTTTGCTGAGCTCCTTCAGACCATCGGTCAACTGGATCTCTCCCCGACGATCCGGCTTCACTCTCTCAAGGATCTCGAAGATCTGGGGAGGAAGGATATATCGACCGATGATGGCCAGGTTGGATGGGGCGGTTCCTCTTTCGGGTTTCTCCACCATCTCTTCCACGGCATAGAGCCGGTCCCTCACCTTCTTCCCCTTGATGATCCCGTAGAGGTGTGTCTCCGACCTGGGGACCTTCTGAACCGCGACGAGGGCGCCATCGAGGTCCTGGTAGATCTCCATCATCTGCCGAATACAGGGGGTGGGGGCGTCGATCAGATCGTCGCCTAAGAGGACCGCAAAGGGTTCGTGCCCGACGACCCTCTTGGCGCAGAGGATGGCATGGCCCAGGCCCAGAGGTTCTTTCTGTCTCACCGAGACGAGGGTCACCATATCGGCGATATCCCGGACGATCTTCAGAAGGTCGGCCCTCCCTTTTTTGGCGAGATGGTTCTCCAGCTCCACCGAGGTGTCGAAGTGATCTTCGATGGAGCCTTTCTCCCGTCCGGTGATGAGGATCACCCCCTCGATGCCTGCCGAGGCCACCTCCTCCATGATGTACTGGATGGAGGGTTTGTCCACGATGGGCAGAAGTTCCTTGGGAACGACCTTCGTCGCCGGCAGAAACCGGGTTCCCAAACCTGCGGCTGGAATGACCGCTTTTTTGACCTTCATGAGAGTTTCAACAGCCTCCGGATGGTATTCTTCAAATCGGTCAGGTCGGCGCACTTGACCACATAGGCATCGGAGGCCCAGGTGGTGAGATCCTGCTTGTACTCCCCGTAGGCAGAACACATCACCACAGGCACATGCCTTTCGATCTCTCGGATCCGTTTGAGGGTCTCGATTCCATTGAGGCCGGGCATCTTGATATCCAGGGTGATGAGGTCCGGTTTGAAGAGGGGGATCTGTTGAAGGGCCTCCAGGCCATCTTTGGCCACTTCCACGATAAACCCTTCGTCCTCGAGCTCCTCTTTATAGAGGAGGCGGATGCTCTCTTCGTCGTCGACCACCAGGATCTTCCTCATGGCCCTTACTCCTGTTGTGCCGGAAAGGTGAGGAGGAAAACCACTCCCTTCCCAGGATGGTTGTTCACCTCGATCTGCCCGTGATGGAAGGTCACCACCTTATGGAGGATGGGCAGGCCCAGGCCCAGGCGGTTCTCCTTGGTCGAGTAGAAAGGATTGAAGATGTGGTGGAGCGACTCCGGCGGAATGCCCGCGCCGGTGTCCTCCACTTCGACCCGGACCGAAGGGGCTCCGTTCTGATGGAAGGGATGGATGCGTATCGAAAGCCTCCCCTTCCCGTTCATCGATTCATAGGCATTGCTGATGAGATTATAGAAGGCCTGTTTCAATTGGTAATAATCTCCCTTCACCTTCGGGAGGGGGTCGGCGTACTCTTTGGTGAGCTGAAGACCTTCGCTCCGCAGCTCCTCCGCCATCATGGAGAGGCTCTCCTCCATCACCTCCCGGAGGTCCAGGGCCTTCAGCACGACCGGCTCTTCTTGAGTGTAGGTGAGGATATGGCTCAGGATCTTTTCGACCCGCTCCACCTCTCTCATGATGGTCTGGGCATACTTCTTTTCGGAGGCTTGAGGGGAGAGGGATCGTTCGAGACGACGGGCAAACCCTCCGATCGAGACGAGGGGATTCCGAATCTCATGGGCGATCGAGGCCGAAAGCTCTCCCAAAGCCGCCATCTTCTCCTGATGGACGAGAAAGGTCTGGGTCTCCTTCAGCTCTCGGTGGACCTCCTCTAACTTTCTATAGAGCAAGGCATTTTCGATGGCCAACCCTGCCTGATTCGAAAACATGGTCAGATAACGGATATCCTCATCAGTGATCGGGTTCCGATTATACAGATTGTCCACCAAAATCACCCCGATCACCCTTCCCTTTCCCCAAAGAGGAACCGTTGCAAAGGAGTAGACCTTGGGCTCGCGGCTCAGCTGTTCGCTCACATAACAACCCACCTCTGTGCTGAGTTGGCAACCTCTCTCGCATCGGGTTTGAAGCCACTTTCCTTCATCCTCAGAGGAGCGGATGTTAAAGGGCCGGCCCTCCAGGACGGTGCGACAGAGGATGCACTGTTCGTGCTCCAGGGAAATTCGAATCCCCTTGACCAGGGCGTGGAGGCCGGAAGGGGGATCCTTTAGAGGCCGAAGCTGGGTGAGGAGTTCGGAGGGGCTTCCCTTCCATTGGGAGAGGGCCGCCCAGACCTGGCCCGCCTCTTCCGGGCTGTCCGGTCCGACCGCCATGGTTCCTTCTAAAACCCGCTCTTTATCATTGACGAGAAAGAGCATCGCCCGATTGAACCCAAGACCATCGCCCAGCGTGACGGCCGTCAACGTCATATGCACGATCCGATCGAAATGGACCGTTGTGAGGAGGGCCTTGCTCAGTTCCATGAGCGTGGAGAGCTTGCCCACGTTCCTCTCGTGGTCCCTCGCCATGGCGGCGATCTCTTGATGGGTCATCGCATTCTTGATCGCACAAGACATCTGACTGGCCATGGCCAGAAGGAGCTGAAGGTCCCCCGCATCAAACCGGGAGGGCTCGGAGTCCTTGTCATAGAAGGAAAGGGTGCCAAAGCTCCGACCCTCTGAGATCAGAGGGACACAGAGGAGAGACTGAAAGGCCTTCCCCCGGCCCTTTCGGGAAAGGCAGAGGGGCATGCGGCTAAAATGGACGCGGCGGGCGATCCTCTCGTCGAAAGAGGTTTGGTGAAACGCTCCCATCTGGCGAACGATCTTCAAACGTCCTGTCCCGGTTTCCTCGATTCTCAAGGCCCCGCCCCTGGCCTTCAGGATCTTCTGGCCCGTGGTGAGGATCAGGCCAAAGAGATCTTCCGGCTTAAGGGTCGAGGTGAGGGCCTTTCCCATCTCCTGGAGGGCGCTCAATTCGGAACTGGTCTCCTCCACCAGCCGGCCGAATTGATGGTCTCGGAGGATCATCCGGATCGATTCCGAGAGGAGGAGCAGAAGTTCCATCTCTGCTGGAGAAAAGGTCCGGTGCTCCCTAAAACCGATATAGAAGATCCCCTTGAAGAGACCCTTGTCCGTGAGGGGGATGCAGCCGAAGCTGGGACAGAGAAGGTCCCTTTCCTCCGGAAGGAGCGACTTTCCCAGCAAGGGCCTCATCGCATCCACCCATAAGGGAACGCCCCTGGAGGCGATCCAAGAGAGTAAACCGCCCTGGGGGATCCTCTCGGGGGCCATGAAGATGGCCTTTTCAGCAGGAAATGTCTCTTGAATCGACCGAAGCAAGGTTTCGACTTTCGTTTCCGTCGAAAGAGAGGACCCATAAAGGGTGAGGGCCGTTTTCAGGAGGTCATAACCATGGGGGTGGCTCGACATCGACGTTCACCTGGCCTCCCGCAGATATTCCGCAGCCTCCTCGGGCGGGGTGGGATTGATATAGAATCCGGTTCCCCATTCGAACCCGGCCACTTTGGTGAGCTTGGGCATGATCTCTATGTGCCAATGGTAGTAATCCTGATCCTGCTCGGGTGACGAAGAGGTATGAAGGATATAATTGTAGGGAGGATCGTCGAGGACCTGTTTCAATCGGCGAAGGGTATCGGAGAGGATCTCTGCCGCCTCTCCAAAAAGTTCTCCCTCCGTCCTCTCGAAGGTGGGCTGATGGTGTTTCGGCAGGATCCAGGTCTCGAAGGGAAAGCGGGAGGCGAAGGGCGCCAAAGAGACGAAGCCGCGGTTTTCGGTAATGACCCGACTTTTCTGGCGAAGCTCCTGCCGGATGATATCGCAGAAGACACATCGGTCCTTGTATTGAAAATAGCCCTTTGCCCCCTCGATCTCCTCCCGGACCCTGGTCGGGATGATGGGGAGCGCGATGATCTGGGAGTGGGGATGTTCCAGCGAGGCCCCTGCAGCGGCCCCGTAATTTTTGAAGACCATGACGTATCGAAGCCGCCGGTCCCGCCGGAGGTCGATGATCCGTTCGCGATAGGCGACGAGGACCTTCTCCACCGCCCCCAGAGGAAGGGTGGCTAAGGTCTCGTTGTGGAGCGGGGTTTCGATCACCACCTCATGTGCTCCGATCCCGTTCATCTTGTCGTAGATGCCCTCTCCTTCCCGGTTCAGGTCCCCTTCGATCCGGAGGGCGGGAAACTTGTTTGGCACAACCCGCAGTTGCCACCCGGGCGAATTGGGCGGCGTTCCGTTCTCCCGGAAGGCGAATACCTCCGGAGGGGTCCGATCCTCGTTTCCCTCACAGAGAGGGCAAAATCCTCCGACCGATCTCCTCTCCTCAGGGGCAAAATCGGAAGGACGTCTACTGCGTTCCGTGGCAATAATCACCCATCGTCCATAGATGGGATCCTTTCTCAATTCAGGCATAAGGGAAAGATATCAGGAGCAAGGAGTAGGGGTTTAGGATGGAAACTTTTTCAGTCGTCCTCCCCGGAGCCTTTCTCTCCGTTCCTTCTCCTCCAGCTCGGTTTTACATTCGATGCAGTGGGTCGTCATCGGCCTGGCCAGAAGCCTCTTTTCGGAAATCGGCCTCCCGCAGGATTCGCAGATGCCAAAGGTCCCGTTGTCGATTCGATCGAGGGCCTCCTTCACTTTCAAAATCAACTTTCTCTCACGGTCCTTGATTCTGAGAAGGAAGTTACGGTCCGCTTCCAAGGAGGCCCGGTCGGTGGGATCGGGAAAATCTCCCTCCCGGTTGTTCCGCATATCGCTACAGGCCTTCCCCGCCTCGATGAGCAGATCTCGAAGCTGGCTTTCCAAATAGCCTTTAAAATAGAGAAGCTTCTCCTGGTTCATCTTGCCAAGGCATCCCTCGTGTTCGTTATCGGATCGGCCTCCAATCAAAGCCTAACCGTAATATTTTAGAATATTTTTTTTGAGAAAAGCAACCCTTCGGCCAGGACCGTTTCCAAAGGATCTCCCTCCCCCCGGCGGCTTGCATCGTCAGGGGAAATCGGTTTTAATCGTATCACCGTGATTGGAAATCCTGACCTCCATGGCCGATGGTGGACCACCCTGACCATTTCGACCGGGGCCTTCATGTCCACGCTGGACGCCAGTATTGTAGGGATCGCCCTGCCGACGATCGTCCAATCGCTCCAGACCGACATGAAAACCGTCGCCTGGGTGGTGATGGCCTACCTCATCGTCATCAGCGGATCCCTCCTGATGATGGGCCGACTGGCGGACCTTTGCGGCCAGGGAAAGACCTTCCTTTTAGGATTTTCGGTCTTCACCTTGGGGTCAGCTCTCTGTGGGCTTTCCACCCACGTCTACCTACTCATCGGTTCAAGGATCGTTCAGGGGCTCGGGGCCTCCGCCTTAATGGCGATAGGACCGGCCCTCATGACGAGAGCCTTCCCGGAAAAGGACCGGGGCCAATCCCTCGGAATGCTCGGCTCGGTCGTCTCTCTGGGGTTCGTCACGGGGCCCCTGATCGGGGGTTTCCTCATCGAGCATCTGGGCTGGCGCTCGATCTTCTTCATCAATCTCCCTGTAGGGGGGATCGGGATCTTCCTTTCGGCGAACCTATTGAAAAGGGATGGCCGGTTGGGCCGAGTCGAATTGGATCTCTGGGGTGCCCTTCTCTTCTTTCTCTTCATGACCTGCCTCCTCTGTTTTCTCAATCGAGTGACCTTGGGACCCACCCCCCTCTTTTGGGGATGGGCAGTCCTCTCCTTCCTGTTTTTAAGCCTGTTCCTCCTCGTCGAGCATCGCTCCTCTTCTCCTCTGGTGGATTTGGCCCTTTTCAAAAAACCCCTTTTCCTCTCCTCCATCGGAGCAAGCTTCCTCTCCTTCTGGATGAACGGGGCCCACAATTTCGTCCTCCCCTTTTTCCTCCAAGATATTGTAGGGTTCTCTCCCTCGACGGTGGGGTTGATGATCTTTCCGGTCTCCCTGACCATCATGGTCATGGCCCCGATCGGCGGTAAATTATCGGACTGGATCGGGGTGAGGGTCCCGGCTACCTTCGGCTTGATGGTTATCTCTCTGATGATCACCTCTTTTGTTTGGCTGGAAAGAAACGTCACCGACCTCGAAATCCTGTGCCGGCAGGTGGCCCTCGGCATCGGGATCGGACTCTTTAACCCTGCCAACAACAGTGCCATCATCGGATCCCTCCCCAGACAGAACGTCGGGGTCGCCTCGAGCTTTCTGGCCCTCTCGAGGAATTTGGGCATGGTGATCGGGGTGGCCTTTGCGGAGTGGGTGGTGGCCCTACGGTCCACCCCGGCGGGAAGGGGCCCCACCCTTGAAGGCATCCAGGATGTCTGGAAAGCGGCCCTCTGGATCGGCCTCTTGGCCATCTTTCTCTCTTGGAGGAGAAAGGAGGTTGAGCCATGGAAGAAACACGTAGAGACAAAAGAAGACCTATAGGCGGACTTAGCCGTAGGGAGGTATTGAAGATCTTCGGCACAGGGGCGGTCTACGCCATGCTCCCCAAGGAACCTCCGGCCGGGGCCTCTATGCCCTTCTCCCCTTCAGAGACAGAGGGGGTGATCTTCTTGGTGGGGGATGGGATGCCCTTAGGCGTCATCAAGGCCATGCACCAGGTCAGGACGAGGGTCTTCGGGGAGAAGGGGACCTTGTTCTATTCAAAATGGAAGGGAGGTCAATCGGTAGTCGGATACATGTCCACGGAGAGCCTTTCGAGCATCGTGACCGATTCCGCGCCCGCCTCGGTGGCCTGGGCAACCGGGAGCAAGACGGCAAACCGGGTGTTGGCCTCCCTGCCCGATGGCCGACCCCTCAAGACCATCATGGAGCTTTTAAAAGAACAGGGATATGCCTGCGGTCTGGTGACCACAACCAGGGTCACACATGCCACGCCCGCGGCCTGGGTCTCCCACCAGCTTCAGAGGGATGAGGAGGAGGCCATTGCCCTCGATTATCTCAAGTTCAAACCTGAAGTCCTTCTGGGCGGGGGGAGCAGGTTCTTCGATCCCTCGAGACGAAAGGACAGGCAGGACCTTTTCAAGGCCTTCTCGGAGGCGGGATACGATGTCGTCCGAGAGAAGGAGAAGCTCCTTTCGTCGGAGATCCTTTCCTCGTCGAAACCCCTCTTGGGCGTATTCAGTTCCTCTCACATGAGTTACTACATCGATCGGATCAACCAGCCGGAGCTGGGAAAGAGACAGCCCCTGCTTCCGGAGATGTCACGAGTCGCCTTGGAAAAACTCTCGCGGAACCGAAAGGGATTCATCCTTCAGATCGAGGCAGGACGGATCGACCATGCCAACCACTCGAACGATGCCTGGGCCGCCATCCTCGACACCCACGAACTGGACCTGACGCTCTCGGTCATCGACGAGTACCTGAGGGCCAATCCCAAGACCCTCGTCATCGTCACTTCGGACCACGGCAACTCGGGTTGGGGGATCAATGGAACAGGACCGGAGTATAATGATTCGACCGAGGCATTGAAAAAGTATCGGCCCATCAAGGCCTCCTTCGAGCTCATCAAGACCCATTTGAAGCGGGAAAGCACCCAGACGGAAATCCGGGACGTCTTCGAACACTTCACCACCTTCAAAATTTCAGAGGAAGAGGCCGCCCTGATCCAGGCCGCCCTTCAACCCGATTACAAACCCTTCCACGGAGACTACCTCATTCAACCCGATGCGGTGATGGGGATGGTCCTGGCCCACAGCATCTACCCCAGGACCAAAGACGGGATGCCCGAGAGCCCTGCCCAGCTCCGGAGGGGAAATGTGGGCTTTACGTCGACCAATCACACGGGAGAGGACCAAGTCCTGTTGGCCTACGGATATAAGGCAGAGCAGCTGGGATTGAACCGGAATGTGGACAACACCGAACTCTTCTCAGCGATGTGCAAATTCTTCGGCATCCGATATCAAAACCCGACCATGACCGAGGAAGAGGCGAAACCCTATATCAAAACCGCAACCCTCGAGGAGTGGCGAAGACATATGGAACTCCATATTGCATAACTTTTTTACCCCCTTTCCCTTCGATAAAGGGGCAAGGGAGACACCCGATCACGAAGGAGAGGTCCTGTGAAACGATCCGATGGAAGAAGACCCGAGGCCTTACGGCCGGTGAAGATCGTCCGAAATTACCTGAGACATCCCGAGGGGTCGGTGCTGATCGAGATGGGCGCCACCAAGGTGATCTGCACCGCCAGCCTTGAAGAGCGGGTCCCGCCCTTCTTGAAAAATACGGGCAAGGGATGGGTGACGGCCGAATATGCGATGCTTCCCCGATCCACCACCACCCGGACCCCAAGAGAATCGAACCGGGGAAGCGGCCGGACCTTCGAGATCCAGCGATTGATCGGCCGATCCCTTCGATCGGTGACCGATCTTTCTGGATTCGGGGAACGGACGATCTGGATCGACTGCGATGTGATCCAGGCCGATGGGGGGACGAGGACCGCCTCGATCACCGGGGCCTACGTGGCCCTGGTCGATGCCTTCCGGAAAATGGTCGAAAAAGGGACGATCCCAAAAATCCCCATCCTCGACGCCGTGGCCGCGGTCAGTGTGGGCAAGGTGGATGGCCGGATCCTCCTCGACTTAAACTACGAGGAGGATTCCCGGGCAGAGGTCGATATGAACATCGTGATGACAGGCTCTGGAAAGTTCATCGAGGTCCAAGGGACGGCGGAGAACGCCGTCTTCTCCAAATCAGAGATGGATGATTTAATTAGGGTAGCGGAGAAAGGGATCAAAAAGCTCCTACAGATCCAGCGAAAATCTCTCGAGGAGGATGTGCCATCGGCCGGAAACGATTAGACCTAATCGTCGCGACGAAGAACCAGGGAAAGCTGAGGGAGATCCGGCGCCTCCTGAGGGACCTCCCTTTGCGGGTTTATGGATTGGACCAGTTCAAGGCCGTCCCCGACGTGGAGGAGGATGGTAAGAGTTTTGCCGAAAACGCCCTGAAGAAGGCGAGGTTTTATGCAAACCTCTTCGGGAAAATGGCCCTCGCCGATGATTCGGGCCTGGAGGTCGACGCCTTGAACGGCCGGCCCGGCATCTACTCCGCCCGATATGCAGGAAGGGGTGCGACGGATTGGGAAAACCGCAAAAAACTCCTCGAGGAGATGGCAGGTCTTCCGCTCTCGAAGCGGTGGGCGAGGTTCGTCTGCGTCCTGGCGGTCGCCACGCCGGATGGAAAGGAGGCGGTCGCCGAAGGTTCCTGCCGGGGAAGAATCGGTTTAAAAGAGGTCGGAAGGGGGGGGTTCGGATACGATCCTCTCTTCTTTCTCCCCCGATATGGAAAGACCATGGCCCAGTTGAGCCTCGAGGAAAAAAACAGGGTGAGCCACCGGGGAAAGGCGCTCCGAAAACTGCGCCGCCTCTTGAAGAGGCTCGCGGACGGAAGGGGCATTGGAATCTCCGGCCGGATATGTTAAAAAAAGTCGTTCCCCGAAGAAGCTGTCGGGGCGTAGCGCAGCCTGGTCAGCGCGCCTGCCTTGGGAGCAGGAGGTCGGCCGTTCAAATCGGCTCGCCCCGACCATCTCCATTCTCAATTTGACCTCGATTCTTTTCCTTAAGGCCGATCTTTTTTATACTTTCCCTATCAGGATCCTCTGGATTCCCTTTCATCCCAGTAAAACCCCACCTGAGAAAAATTAAATCTGGACTTTTTCTTTCCTTTTCGGTATGTTAGGTTCGATTCCAACATTCCTGGAGGGGGTGGGATCGGCCATGGGGTCGAAGAACGTCTATGAACGGTTCATCTGGTTCGACCATCAGGTGCGGTCAAAAAAGTATCCCAATGCCAGCCGTCTTGCGACCCAATTCGAGATCTCCCAAAAGACGGCCCAGCGGGATATCGATTTCATGCGAGACAGGCTCTTCTGCCCCTTTCGTTACGACAAGAGCCGGAAAGGATATTTTTACACCGACGAAACCTTCTCCCTCCCGATGATCTATCTCTCTACCGAGGAGCTTTCGTCCCTTCTCATCGCAAGAAAGATCCTCAAGGACATCAGCGGCGGGACCAGCGGCCCTGAAATCTCCTCCATCGTCGACAAGATCACCAATCTCCTCCAGAGGCACTCCATTTCTCCAGATGCGATCGAAGAGACCTTCTCCTTCCACTTCATCGAATATTCTCCGACTCCCGAGCCCGTCTTCAAAACTGTTCTGGAGGGCTGCCTGAAGAAGAAGCGTTTGAGCATCACCTACTACTCGCCGGCCTCCGAGGAGAAGAACGAGAGGACGGTCGAGCCCTACCATCTCCTCAATTATATGGGGACCTGGCACCTGATCGGGTACTGCCATCTCAGGGGCGAGGTGAGAGATTTCGCCCTCAACCGGATTTTGAATGCCACGGTCTTGCCAAAATCTTTTAAAATCCCTTCAAATTTCAATTTTAGAGACTACTTCCTCTCCACCTTCGGCCTCTACAAGGGAAAGGCCGTCCAAGAGGTGACCCTTCGGTTCACCCCTGAAAAGTCGAAATGGATCCGGTCCCAGATCTGGCACCGCGATCAGAAGACCACACTCCATGAGGATGGGTCCCTTGAAATCAGCTTCCCTGTTTCTGACTTTTCTGAGGTAAAAAGGGAGATCTTAAAACACGGAAGCGATGTGGAGGTTCTGAAGCCCAAAATGCTCCGGGACTGGATAAAATCCGAATCCCTCAAAATCTCAGAGCTTTATCGTTAGACTTCCTGAAATCCAGGGTTGACTTTTGCCAAACATCGGAGAAAACCTTTCATGGCCTCCCGTTCCGGGAAGGTCAGAAAAAGGAAGTATTCTCTCATCCCCCTTCTTTTTCTCCCTGTCTCCTTCTTCCAGTAACCGACCAAAAATAAACGGTTTTAGTTTGGCTCCGCCCTCCCCTCGGAAGGAAACGGAGGGAGGGTTAGAGGAAATCCGATAGTATCGGGTTTTCCAAACAGGATGGCTTTTCTTGAGGTAGGTTAGACTTGTAAAATCTCACAGAAGGAGCTTTGCTGGATCGTTCAGCGTTTCACTCGCTCAAGGTACTTCTTCGTGGCGACGGAAACTTTCACAACATCCTTCTCCTTGATGAACTGGGGCACTTGGATCTGCATGCCATTGGAGAGCGTTGCGGGTTTGTAGACCTCGTCGGGAAGGCTGCTGAGGCTCGGGGGCGTGGAGACGACTTCCAGTTCCACCCACTCAGGAAAGATGATATGGACAGGCTCCTCTTCCAGAAATTCTACGGGGAATCTCATGTTGGGTTGGAGGAAGGGGGAGAAAGATTCCATGAGAGCCTTGGGAAGGGTAATTTGCTCGAAAGATTCAGGATCCATCATGACCACCCCCTCCGAATCCTCGTAGAGGAATTCCAATGTCTTTCGGTCGAGTTCCACTTCTTTTAACTTTTCATCCGGTTTGAATTTTCGTTCCATGAGAAGCCCTGACCGAATCTCTTCGAGCTTTACATGGACGAGGCCCCCCATCTTTCCTCCCCCCATATGATATTCTGCGGATAAAACCTTGTAGAGGGACTGATCGATCGAAAGAACCATCCCTGCTTTGACCTCGGATGCCGGTAGCATGTGTTCCTCCTCGGGTGTACAAGGATTAAGCTATTGGTCCTTCAGGTCATTTTAGTCATCGGAACAACCTTTGGAAGCCCTCCCAAAGATGCCCAAATCCCTTTTTTGCAGAAAATCTTCCCTTTTGACAAGGTCCTGTGGCAAAGGCCTCTCTCTGCCTTTCCTACGTCAATCCTCATCCCAGTGGGACCACGGCGTGGTGTCCAGCGGATTCTCGGTATTTTCAAAGGAAAAGGGGGCGTCGTTGATCCCCTCTTCGTCCAATGGGTCCACCGTATAA
This sequence comes from Thermodesulfobacteriota bacterium, assembly GCA_026415035.1. Lineage (NCBI taxonomy): Bacteria > Pseudomonadati > Thermodesulfobacteriota > Thermodesulfobacteriota bacterium. The sequence continues at coordinate 12,926 of JAOAHX010000010.1, forward strand.
TCGTAGCCTTCTCCCCCGAGATGGCTATACCATTCTGCCTTCAGATTGGAGGTAACCACGAAGACGCTTTCCGAATCCAGGGGATTTTCGATATAGATTCCCATATCGATATCCCGAAACGATTCTTCTCTCACAAGGGAACCAAAGACATAGGCAAAGATAATCTTTCAATCGATGACGAGAATCTCTTTTAAAAGGCTGAGAACCCTTTCTCGGTCCATTGTTTCTTGCCAGCTCCATGGGGACGAGAAGATACTACCAAACTTTCTAACTTTATGCAATGAAAGGTCTATTGTGCGTTAGAACATGCCTCCTTTCTACAATGCCGAGACTGAAAAGAGCGGCAAGGCCAGCAGCACATGCCAGGAGGACGAAGGCCAGTTGATAGGTTCCGGTGAGATCGAAGATGAGGCCGGCGAGATAGGCCCAGAAACCTCCACCTAAAAAGTGGATTGTGTTCACAAAGCCGGTGAGGAGGCCGAGGGAACTCACTCCGTAGAGTTTCCCGATCAACATAGGGGTCAAAGGCGCGGTGACGAGATGGGTAAACCCAAAGAGAAAGGCAAAGAGGAAAAGGGAGGGTAGGGTCTTAACCTGGTGCACCAGCAAATAGAGAAAGACCCTAAGCAGGAAGGTGAAAAAGATAGGTATCTTATTCCCGACCCGATCTGCCGCGGGGCCGGCCACCAAAATCCCGGCCAGGCTCATCAAACCATACCAGCCCAGCATGTTTCCTGCGGTCTGGGGCGAAACCCCGTGGTCCGTAGCAAGGGGGATGAGGTGGGTGGTGGCGAAGTAGTCGCCTCCGCCGCAGATGAACATGATCGCCACAAAGAGCCAGTAAGAGCGGGTCTTCATCGCCTGCTTCAAACCGAAGTCCTCTGGCCTTGTGGAAGGAATGGGATCTCCCTTGAGGCCCGCCTTCTTTTCCTCCTGTCCGAAGGGTTTCAGGCCCAGTTGCTGGGGATCGCCCCGGATGACGAGGAAGGCGAGCAGGAGATTGACCATCAGGATGACCAATCCGATCGTGAGGTAGAGCGTCCTCCATCCATACGTCAGCGTAAAGAGGCTGAAGAGGGGCACCAGTGCAAAATGGCCGAGGGAGTTTCCCGAGAGGGCCAGGCTGATCGCGAGCCCGCGGCGCTTTTCGAACCATTTGCTCGTGACCGTGGCCATGAAGGGGACCGCGGTGCCTGCCACCCCGATGGCAGCCAGGATTCCATAGGAGAGGAAAAACTGGCCCAAGGACTGGATGGCCGAGGTCAGGGCAAAACCGGCCGAGAGGAAGAGGGTGGAGAGGACGATCACCCATTTGGGGCCATAGCGGTCATAGAGCTTTCCGGTCACAAGGAGGGTGAGGGCGAAGACGACCATGTTCACGAAGAAGACAAGGGAGACCGCTCCCCGGCCCCAACCGAACTCCCTGATCATCGGTTTGAACATGACCCCGAAGGCATACCGGGCGCCCGCATTGAAGAAGAGGATGACGAAGGCCGCCCCCACGATATACCACCCGTAGTAGACCCGATCGTCTTTAAAGTGCATCTTTATCTCTTGTTTCATTTTGTTTCCCCATGGGCGAGGCAAGGATAAAATCTTATCGGAGGATTCGCAAGGAGGACCGGTTTATCGACGAGCATCCGTTTTATTGTAAGTTATCGGGGGA
>JAOAHX010000010.1:14601-26962 GCA_026415035.1 Thermodesulfobacteriota bacterium
ACGATATACCACCCGTAGAAGAAACGATCGTTTTTAAAACGTTTCTTTATCTCCGGTTTCATTGTGTCTCTACATGGGCGAGGCAAGGATAAAATCTTATCTGAAGATTCGCAAGGAGAGCCTGGCCGGTCAAGATACGCCAGGAAGCCTTAGAGATCCCTTTCGGCCTTCCACTGGAGGATCTGCCGCTGGCAGGACCGGCAGAAGCGTTCCGATTTCTGGTCGATGTCTTCCACGTAGGTCGAGGTGTTCATCACACACCTCAGGTTGAAACAGTGGATGAGACCGAAGGTATGTCCCAGTTCGTGGACGCTCTCTTTGAAGAGCCGGCTCTGCAGGAGGGAGAGGTCTTCCGGAAGGCCGTAGAAGGGGTTGTGGAGGCGATGGGCGGAGACGATCGACCCGATCCCGTTGAGCTGGGCCTCGCCGAAGAGAAAGGTGAAGATGGGGATGAAGAGGTCCAGTTCGGTCACGCCCAAGATCCTCAAGGTCTCCGGAGGAGGATCCTGGATGAGCTGCAGAAGCAGGCCGCTCGAGTTATACTGGTTCCGCGAGGGGTCGTAGACCGAGGAGAGTTCGAAGGATTTGTGACGGATTCGGGTCTCGATGTTGAAGGTGTCGAAGAGGTCTTCCCGGAGGAAGAAGAGTAAGGTTTCATCGACCTTGCCGATGGGGACGATGTCAATATAGGGCATGAAGGGATCGGCTACTTCTGCAAGTGATATTTCTTGATCTTGTTGTAAAGGGTCACCCGGTCGATCTTCAGGATCTCGGCCGACTTCGTGATATTCCAACCGGTCCGCTCCAGGACCCTCTGGATGTGAACCTTCTCCATCTCCTCCAGGGATTCCGCCTCGGGAAGAACCGGCCGGCTCAGGTGAGGAAGGAAGATGTCCTCCTTCTCGATCCGCTCCTTCTTGCCCACCACCACCAAAGCCCTCTCGATGCAGTTTCTCAGCTCCCGGATGTTGCCTGGCCAGTCGTATTCGGTCAGGATCTTCATGGCCTCCGGTGAGATCTCAGTCACCTTCTTGTTCATCGACTGGGCATACTTTTTGAGAAAGTAGTGGGCGAGAAGGGGGATGTCCATCGCCCGTTCCCGCAGAGGCGGGATGTGGATGGAGAAGACGTTCAATCGGTAGTAGAGATCCTCCCGAAACGTCTTCTCTTCCACCGCCTTTTCAAGATCGGTATTGGTGGCCGCGATCACGCGGAAGTCGACGTGGATGACCTTGTTGCTTCCGAGAGGGGTGAACTGTTTCGTCTCGATGACCCGCAAGAGATCCATCTGCATCTTGAGGGGGATGTTCCCGATCTCGTCGAAGAAGATGGTCCCTCCGTTGGCCATCTCCAGCTTCCCCTTCCGTTTATACTGGGCGCCGGTGAAGGCGCCTTTCTCATGGCCGAAGAGCTCGCTCTCCAGAAGCCCTTCGGTCAGAGCCCCACAATTGATGGAGATGATGGGGAAATATCGCCGGTTGCTCTTGCTGTGGATCGCCTGGGCGACCAGCTCCTTTCCCGTCCCGCTCTCCCCCCGGATCAGGACCGTGGCATCGGTCTGGGCCACCACGTCGATCATCTCCAAGATCTTCTTGATCTGCGGACTCTCGCCGACGATCTCGTCCTGAAGGGAGAGCTCCTCGACCTTCTGCTTCAGCTGGAGGTTTTCGGCCACAAGCCTCCTCTGATTGATCGCATTTCGAATCAGGATCGAAAGCTTGTCGGGATCGACGGGCTTGGAGATGTAATCAAAGGCCCCGTCCTTCATCGCCTCCACGGCCGTATCGACCGTGGCGTAGGCGGTGATGATGATCACGGCGATCGTCTTGTCGATCCTCTTGATGTGTTTGTGAAGTTCGATCCCGTCCATCCCGGGCATCTTGATGTCGAGCAGGACGATGTCCCAGGGGGCCTCCTGGAGCTTCTTCAAGGCCTCGGTCGCATCGGCGGCCGTGTCGACCCGGTAGCCTTCGACCTGGAACCAGTTGTAGAGGGAGTCCCTGACCGAAAACTCATCATCCACGATCAAGATGCCGATGTTCTGGTTCTCCATCCCTCCGCTCCTTTTATTTGATATAGGCGCTGAGCCCCGCCCCTTCTTGATCGATCGCCTGGTTGGACCTGGAAGGCCGGCGGGTCAGGTAGATCCGAAAGGTGGTCCCCTCGTTCAGTTTCGACTCCACCTCGATCTTTCCCTCGTGCTGTTGGACGATCCGGTAGACGACCGCCAGGCCCAACCCGGTCGATTCTTTCGTCGAGAAGAAGGGCTCGAAGATGTTGGGAAGGATATCCGGGGGGATCCCGCAGCCCGTATCCGAGACCGTCACCCGCACCTGCTCCGGGCTGTAGCCGGGCTCCGTCTTGACCGTCAACCGGCCGCCCTTGGACATCGCCTCGATGGCGTTCATGAAGAGGGCGACGAAGACGTGCTGGATCCCGCTGGCATCGCAGTAGAGGGTGTCATCCCCCTCCCCGAACTCCGTGACGAGCTCCAACTCCTTCATCTCCATGTTGTGCCTCACCAGGGCGATCCCGATCTGGAGGATCTTATGGAGGCTCTCCTCCGTCCATTTCCCGAAGTCCTTCTTGGCGAAGACCAGGAGGTTCTTGACGATCTCGCCACAGCGTTTGGTCTCGTCCTTGATCACGGTGAGGTAACGGACCAGAGAGTCGTTCTGGGGAGACGAGGCGGGGTTCTGGAGGAGCTTGAGGCAGAGGCTCGCATAGGTGAGGATGCCCGACAGGGGGTTGTTGATCTCATGGGCGACCACGGCCGACAATTTCCCGAGAGAGGCGATCTTCTCCATCAGGACGATGTTGGCCTGGATCTTCTTCAGCTCCTCCGTCTTCTCCTCCACCTTCTTCTCGAGGGTGGAGGCCCACTCCTGGTTGGCCTCGTTGGCCGCCTTCAGCTGTCGGATCATCCGGTTGAAGGATCGGGCCAGCTCTCCCATCTCGTCATTGGAGTCGAAGTCGATGACGTAGTCGAGGTTCAGGTTGGCCACCTCCCGGGTGCCTCTGGAGAGCTTCCGGATGGGGTGGTGGACCAGGCGGATGATGAACCCGGCAAAGAGCAGGGCCGTCACCACCACCATGATGGTCGAGAAGAGGAGCATCTGCCGTTTGGTCCGGGCGTTCTCTTCGTCGACCGCCTTCAAGGAGAGCTTCACATCGAGCAGCCCGAGAAGCTTGTCCTTGGGCGAGTGGTCATGACACTCGGTCGTGTTGTAACAGGAGGGCTCGTTCTCGATGGGGTTGATGAGGCCCAAGACCCGATAGCCTTTCGGAGAGGTGAAGATCCGGATCCGATTCTGCGTGGAAAGGGTGACCGGAGGAGGGACCTTGTCGTGGCAGACGATGCACTGTTCGGCCTTGATGTCCACCGTGGTTCCGACTTCGTAGAGGTTGTCGGAAAAGGCGATCACCCCCGGCTTATTGTAGATCCGGATGCCCTCCACCCCCTCCTCTGCCCCGATGGCGGTGATGATGTTATAGAGGTGGTCCCGATCGTTCTTGAGCATGCTGTATCGGGTCGAACGTTTGATCAGGTCGCTGGCCTGGATGGCATGGTTGATGACGCTCTCGTTGAGATGTTTTGTGTAGGAGGTGATGTTGAAATACATGATCCCGGCAAAGGAGATCATCAGGAGGATGGCCAGCAGGAAGTAGAGCTTGAAGCTCACGCTCCGGAAGCTCAAGCTCCGGAGGAGGGGCAAAAAGGTTCTGGTCAGCCACTCTTTGATTCGACTCCTCATCCTATCCCTTTCTTGGGAAGTCGGCCCAGGATCGAAGTTCCCGAAGCCTTGACCGATCCTCCTCCTTTTTACCACATTCTCGGACACCCATCAATGGAGAGACAAAGGCCTCCTCGATGGGTGAAACGAAAAAAGAGAGGGGAGTGGAGGAAAGGATGGGAGGATCGGTCTTTCAGCGGGAGATTCGTCGAGGTCATCTCTCCAGGGGAGATCGTTCTCCTTTTCGTAAAAAGGTGTCGATCAACAGGCAGTATCGCTCGGGGTCGAGGGCCTGCTTGATCTCTCTCAGGCTGATCCGGCCGTCCTGCAGGGTCTTGCCCAATGGGTCCGGCCTGGAGGGACTTTCCGAAAGGATCTCCGTTTTAAAGCGCTCCCATTCCCTTCGACACCAGGCGTGGGCCGCTTCGCCGTAAAGGAAGTTCCTCTGTTCCCGTTGGAGGTTCTTCGGCTTCAACGTGAGCAGATAGCCCTCTCCGAGAGGTTTCTGGCGGACCAGGTCGGGATGGTCTTTCAACCTCGGGTTGACCCCGAGGAGGGAACCGCTGATCGGAGAACGGACGTGGAGAATGCCCTCTTCCTGGACGATCGAACAGAGGGGTTCGCCCTGGTGGCATCGTCGGTGGACGAGGGAAAACAGGACGGCCTTCACCTCTCCCATGAGCTCGGCCAAAAAGTGGTCGATCCCCACTCGGACCTCCCTCTCGCTTTCGACCTTCACCCATGTATGGCCGGGATGGTAGAAGAGGGAGGGTTTGACTTGGAGGAAAGGGTCCGGAGGCCTCGGGGAGGCGGCCTCCTCGAGGGCGGGGGTGGGAGAGAGGTTTCGGAGCTCCCGATCCAGGGGACACTTGTCGCACTCGAGGTTATATTTGCAGAGCTTATAGGTGAGGAGGCCCGCGGTCATCCAGACGCACTTCAATTCGTTCTTCCCGATGAGCGAATAACCCTCGATGTTCCGGGATGAATCGATCTTCTTCTCCATTTCCCTTCCCCCTGAGGGCCTTGGGTTGACCTTTCGGTTCCTCTGGAGAGCCTATCTCCTCTCCTCCGCGAAAGGTCAACCGTGCGGACCGACCCCTCTTACGAAGCCTCACCGACGAGGAAGCAATCCTTGACAATCTCGTCCCAATGTTCGGGATCGAGGCTTCGGGCCATCCCATCGACCAGCTCGCCACCGTCTTGATAGAGGAGGCCGAGGTTGTAATTCATTCTCGACATGAGGTTCTCCCGAACCTCTTCCATCCACTTCTGGGCGAGCGACCCGGAAAGGAGCTGCCTCTTGTTGACCGAAAATCGGGGGGCCTCCACCTTCAACAACCAGTTTTCGTAAGGGTCCTTCCGGAGCTTCTCGGGCGAGCGGATCACCTCTTCATTGACCGCCACCACCTTTCCCTCGACGGGAGAGAGCATCTCGATCGCCTTGGAGTCGACCTCAAGGGTCCAGGCCTTGTCTCCCTGATGGACCGTGGAGCCTACGGCGGGGATCCGGATCGCATCGATCTTTCCGACGAGCTTTTGAGCGAAATCGTCCAGCCCCACCTTCACCACATGCCCCCCTTCCAGCGCGGCCCAGCTATGGCCAGGATGGAAATAGACCCTCTCCGGAACCCTGAACCATTCGCCGATCGCCGCCACCCTCTCCGTCGCCGCCTCGAGGACCGCCCTGGCCGGTTTATTCAGAAGCTTCCAGAAGGGGATGAAGAGGAGGAGAAATCCGATGACCAGCAGGTATTCGAGAGATTTCGTTGCAAAAAGGTCTACATAGCTGAAGCCTTCCATTGGGGAACCTCCTTTCTGATCAATGTCGCCTTTTCTTGACCTTTCTCTTCATGGACCCAGGCGGGCGATTTTCTTAAGACCGGCATCCGGTTGACCACCCACCTGAAGACCCACATCTCCGCGCAGATGATCGAGAGCGTGACCATCACTTCCATCCAAGAGGGCAGATATCTTTCGCTCAGCGGGATCCACCATTTGTAGGCGATGATGCAGATATTGAACCGATTGATGAGGATCCCGACCATGGTCAGGATGGCCGCGGCTCGAATCGTGGCCACGCTGAAGTGCCGCGCCCCGTGGAGGAAGAGAGCGCAGGGCACCAGGACGAAACCGATGATCTCGGTCAGGTACCAGTAACCCATCGGGGTGGCCACCAGGCCCCATTGCTTTCCGTGGAGGAATTCCACGAGCTTGATGAAGAAGTAGACGAAGAGGACGACCGCGCACACCTTTCCAAGACCGATCACGATGTCGTCATGGGTCGCCCGGTGCTCGTGGTCCATCTGGTGGTGAAAGACGCGATGGCTGATCGTCCCCTCGAAGATGACCATGGAGAGCCCGGCAAAGATGCTCGACACCACGAAGAGGACATGGATGTAATCCGAGTACCAGAGGGGATGGATATTATGCTTGGCCAGCAGAAAGATCCCTCCGATCCCGGCCTGATGTCCGGTCGAAAGCATGATCCCGAAGATGACCGCCCCCAGCGTGAGCCCTCCCAAGACCTTCCTTACCCTCTTGAGGCCTAACCATTCGGCCGCGATCGGCGAAAACTCGAGAAAGAGGGCCACGGTGTAGAGGAAGAAATGCCAAGCCACCATGAAGAGGACCGAACTGACCCCGTACTTGTTCCCGATGATATAGTTCAGGGCGTTCCAGGGCCGCCCGAGGTCCAGAAGCAAGGCGCTCGAGTAGAAGACATAGGCCAGAAACCCGTTGAGGATGGTGGCCCGGATGATGGGGTGGTACTTCTCCGCCCCCAGGATGTAGTAGACAAAGGTGAGCGTATAGGCCCCACCTGCAAAGGCGATCCCGATCATCACATCGAAGGCGATCCACAACCCCCACGGAAACTCCTGGGAGAGGTTGGTCGTGGCGCCCAATCCCATCGTGAACCGCATCAGGATGATGACCGCGCCGATGAGCATGATGGGAGCCGTGATCATATTGAAGGGGGTGAAGATGTTCCCCTTCGGTTTCATTTCGCTCCAGACGAAGCGAACGATCTCTTTGAAGCCTCTTGTTTCCTCCACAGCAGGCAGAGCCCTCATCGTTTCCCTCCTTCGATCGCTTTGACCTTCTTCTCCCGCCGGGTCGCATGGTAGATTCCCAATAAGAACGGGGGAATGAGGATATCGACCAGGACGATATTCCAGAAGAACCCCTTCGTATATTCCGGATAGGCCTTGGTCCCCAAGTTCGTCCGGAAGCCGATCTGGTCAAAAGGGACCTTAGCGAGATAGAGATAGCCCGTGCCGCCGACCTCATGCTCTCCGTAAATATGGGGATAATATTTCCCTTCCTTCTCCCCATAGATCCGGCGTTTGGCCTCCTCCACCAATCCCCTCCGGGTGCCGAAGGTGAGGGCCTCTTCCGGGCAGCTTTCCACGCAGGCGGGCTTCTCTCCCTTGCTGAGCCGCTCCCAGCAGAGCGTGCACTTCAGGATTCGGGGGGTGGGGCTATGGTACTCGAACTTCGGCATGTCAAAGGGGCAGGCGATCATGCAGTAGCGGCAACCCATGCAGTTGGTCGCCCACGTGACCGGCCCCTCCTTCTTCTTTTCGAAGGCCTTGACCAGACAGGCCGACACACAACCCGGTTGATTGCAGTGCATGCACTGGGTCTTGACGAAGACCTCTCCCTTCTCGGTCTCGAAACGATTGACCACGGTCCATTGTTCCAGGGTCGTCTTCCGCCTCCTGTCGAAGACCGAGGAGTCGCTGATGTCCGGGACAGGAAGATGGTTGGCTTCGGCACAGCCCGCCTCACAGGAACGGCAACCCACACACCGGGTGGTATCGACGAGAATCCCAAGAAATTCTTTCGAAGAGGCGGGCCCTGGGGCCTTCGCCTTCTGGGAGGCCAGAAGGTTTCCGCCGGCCAGAGTGGCCATGCCCCCTCCGACGATGCCCGCACCCAAGATCTTTAAAAAGCTCCTTCGATCGATGGCCATGGATTCCTCCTTTAAGGCTCTCCTTAACGTTGGGTTCCCATCACCCTCCTGTGGGTGAGGGCTTGGACCCCGAGAAAACCTGCGATCGTCAATGCGATGAAGATGGGTACCATCTCGGTCACTCTCCTTTCACGGTCATTCCGGAGTCGTGTGGAACAGCTCGGTCACCAGGATCTTCCAGAGCCTGTCCTCGAGGATGCCCCCGGCTCCCCTGACGAGCTCGCCACCGTCTCCATAGACCACTCCTAACGATTGATGGCTCAAGGAGGATCGGAACTTGTTTTTCAGCCGATCGAAATGGATCTCGAATTGGAAGGCGTCCATCAGTTCCGGAAGTTCCTCGCTGAAGGCCTTCGGTCTGATCTTCAAGATCCACCCCTTCTCGTAAGGGGAGAGATTCAGCAGGGATGGGTCTTTCACCACTTTCTCGTTGACCGCTACGACGGTCCCGCCCAGAGGGGCCAGTTGTTTCAATTGCCGCTTTCCCTTACGGAGCTTCCAGGCGACCTCGCCCTGTTTCAATTGGCTGCCGACGGGAGGGACCTCGATCCCTTCGATGTCTCCCATGACTTGCTGGGTGAAATCGTCAAGACCCACCTTGACCTCGTTCCCCTCGCCGGGTTTGGCCCAGGCGTGTCCCTTGTGAAAATAGACGTCCTTGGGGAACTGGAGCGCGCCTTCAAAGGCAGGGACGGCCGCAACAGGCCCAAGCCTCATCACCGGTTCTCTCCTCACCACCCTTCTCGAGGCCTCCTTTTCGAGGACCCTTCGGCGGATAATGTTCCCGATGACGATTGCACCGATGAATGTCATGACGACGAAGATGAATACCATTTTCTCCCTCCTTTCTTAATCTGGCCTCAGGCCCTCATGCCTTCTGGCACCATCGCTTTTGGAGAAATGACCATCCACTCCTTCTCAACCGAAGGTTGGACGATGGCCTTTGCCACGATTGCTACCAAGAATGTCAGGGCAACTAAGAGAACGACCATCTTTCTCACCTCTCTTTCTTCAGTTTTCACTTATCGAATTATCAAAAACCTGGCCAGGTTTGAAATTCGCGGGCCAAAAATTAAAACTCATTGTAATTACAGAAGGTTATAATTTCTTGGGGAATGGTCTCAAAGGGAGGTGTTTAGAGAGGGCTTCTTCTTAGCGCTGAATTTTTCAACAGCTCAAAACCCTACAAATCAGCTAAACGCTTAAAATTTAAACATTTATTAATGTTGAAAAATTTTACAAAAGGGTGTTGAATTAATCAACGCTTGACCAACCTTTTTAAAGGGATCTGGCTATGGCTGGCCAGAAGGGATGAACTCCTGGAGGGCTTTAAGGCTCCTCCAGAGGTGGGCCTCCTCGTGGGGCTCAATCGTGTGGATGGGCTTAAGTCTTAACCTCGAAAAGAGACTGAAGAGTTCGTTAAAGTTGAATTTACCTTCTCCGATGGGGAGGTGTTCGTCCATCTCGCCGTGATTGTCATGGAGGTGGACCTCTATGAGATACTCCCCTAAGGCCTTCATCCACAAAGAGACCGGCACGTTGCTGAAGACCTGATGATGGCCTGTATCGAAGCAGAACCGGAAGTGAGGCGATGAGATCTCTCTTAAAAGCCTTAAAAGGGGCTCAGGACTCTCCTCATAGACGTTTTCGAGGGCGATCATGAGCCCCCTTTCGGTCACCTCCTCCACCAGGGGTCTCCAAGTCTGGAGGCTGCCCTGGAGCCAGAGGTTCACATCGCCGTCGAATTTCCACCTTTCGTATCCAGGGTGAAAGACGATGGTCTTCGGTTTAAAAAGATCGGCCACCTCGATCGTGCTTGAGAAGCGGTCGATCGTCACCTCCCTGACCTTACGATCCACCCCTCCGGGGCTCAAATCCATAAAAGGCCCGTGGAGGGTGACCTCGATCCCATGTTGGCGTAGGGTTTGAGCCAGATCCCTCGCCTCCTCCCTCCGGTAACTGTCCAGCTCGTCGGCACTGAAGTAGATTTCGGGAAAGAATCGGTGCTGGAGGACGAAATCGACCCTCTGGAGGAGCATCGAATATGGAATGTTGATCTGAACCGGGACCATGCGTTCTTCTCCCATCGACCCTTTTCTCATCCCTCCCCCTCTACCCATAGGGAATCGTCACAGAAGTCGAACCTTTAAAGACCAAAGGGTGAGCTCGATGGAGACGATTCAGGCACTATCGACTGTGGTCAGGAAGGGTGGAGGGAAGATCCTCTCTTTTAACGGGATTTCAGTTTTTATAACATCCCCCTCTTTTCCCCGCAACCGGCTTAAGGGGGTGTCTCGATCAACTCGATGGCCTTCAGGACCTTCTCGCGTTCTCCGATGAGGTAGACGACATCCCCGGCTTTGAAGAGAAAGTCCGGCTCCGGGCTGGGCAGGACCTCGCCGTTTCGCCTGACCGCGATGACCGTGGCCCCGGTCCGGGAGCGGATCTTCAGATCCCGGATGGAGCGTCCCACCGCAGGGGTCCCATCGCCAATCAGGTAGGATTCGGTCTCGATGTCGGTGATCAGTTCGCATTTCTCGGGAAGGCTCCTCACCGGAAGCTCCACCCGCCTCAGGGTCTCGTAGCTCCTACTCCGGATCCTCTCGATCTGTTCGTTGATGAGGTTTCTCGGAACCTGATAGCGATGGAGGACCTTGGCGAAGATCTCGATCGAGGTCTCGAACTCCTCCGGGATGACCTCGTTGGCCCCGAGCTGAAGGAGGTCCTCCACCTCAGCGATGTAACGGGTCCGGACGATGATATAGATCCTGGGGTTCTCCTTTCGGGCCAACTGGACGATCCTGCGGGTGGAGGCGGGATCGGAGATGACAACGACCAGCATCCGGGCGGTGGCCAGGCCCAGTTTATGGAGGATCTCCGGGCTCGTCCCGTCTCCGTAAAAGATCGGCTCCCCCTTTTTTCTCATCTCCCGGACGGTCTCGTTATTGAGGTCGAGCACCACATAGGGGATGGAGGTCTCCCGGAGGACCTCCGCCACATTTCTTCCGTTGAGCCCAAAGCCGATGATGATGACGTGGTCCTTTCTGCCCGGAAGGTGCATCTCCTTTTCCGCCCGCCTCCTCATCCGGTCCAACCGGTGGAGAAGCCTTTTGGAGCTCACATAGGCGGAGAGGGTGGGCGAGGCCTGGATGAGAAAGGGGGTGAGGATCATCGTCATGACCGAAGTGGAAAGGAAAATCTGGTAGTGGCTTTCGGAGAGCAGCCCTGCGGACTTTCCCGCCACGGCGAGGACAAAGGAGAACTCCCCGATCTGGGCCAGATGGATCCCCGTCTGAAGGGAGATGCGGACGGGATGGCCCATCAGATGGACCGATAAGAAACCTGTGAAGGTTTTGAGTAGGAGGATGAGGACCACACAGAGGAGGATGGAGAGGATATGTTCCCGGAGAAAGAGGAGGTTCATCAACATCCCGATGGAGATGAAGAAGAGGCCGTTGAAGCTCTCCTTGAAAGGCAGGATGTCCGAAATGGCCTGGTAGGCATACTCCGATTCCGAGATGATCAACCCGGCTAAGAAGGCCCCGAGCGCAAGGGAGAGGCCGAGCCAGGAGGTCAGGAGGGCTGTCCCGAGACAGAGGAGGATGATGGTGATGACGAAGAGCTCCCGGCTCCGGGTATGGACGATCTGATGGAGGAGATGGGGGACGAGCGAGCGGGCCCCGAAGATGACGAGGAAGATGATGGCCGCCGATTTGAAGAGCATCCAGAGGAGTTCGAGGGGATTTCCTCCTCCGCCGGAGAGGATGGGGATGAGGAGCATCAAGGGAACGACGCAGAGGTCCTGAAAGATGAGGATGGCGATGGAGAGTCTTCCGTGAGGGGTGTCGATCTCTCCCCGGTCGAAGAGCATCTTCATCACGATCGCGGTGCTCGAAAGGGCGACGAGAAATCCGGCGAAGAGCGAACTGTTCCACCTCTCCAAGAAGGGATAGGAGAGGGCGGCGGTGAGGAGGAAGGTCAGCAGGACCTGGGAGAGGCCCCCTCCTAACACGGCCGAGCGGATCCGCTTGAGGTTCTTCAGCGAAATCTCCAGCCCGATGGTGAAGAGGAGGAGGATCACCCCGATTTCGGCAAGAAGCTCGACCTCTCGGATATCTCGAACCAGCCCAAACCCGTGGGGGCCGAGGAGGACCCCGGCGGCCAGAAAACCCACGATGGAAGGGACCCTCACCCTGTGAAGGAGGTAGATGACCGAGGCAGAGACGCCGAAGATGATGACCAGGGTTTTTAAGAAACCGAGCTCCATGGCTCTCCTTGGCATTATTATAACTGAAACGAAAGGGATTTCGAATCGGAATAGGGGCCTTTGAGGGCGGTCGATCTCGCCCTTCTTTTTGACCCTTCCATTGAAAAGGGAGGAGGAACTGTGATATAAACCTCTTGAGGTGAATCGATGTTCAATATAGGGCTTCCTGAGCTTCTGATCATCGGGGCGATCGCCCTGATCGTCTTTGGGCCGAATAAACTGCCGGAGCTTGCCAGGGCCTTCGGCAGGGCGATGCGGGAATTCAAGAAGGCCACCGACGAGGTGAGGGAGAGCTTCGAGGCGGAGACCAGGGATTTAGAGGAGATCAAGAGGACGATCGCGGATGAGAACCTCCTGGGGGATCTGAGCCGGGAATTATCGAGCCTC
>JAOAHX010000010.1:27060-88111 GCA_026415035.1 Thermodesulfobacteriota bacterium
ACGAAGAAAGAGGAAGTCTCCTCCCATGGATGACCAGAAACTCCCCCTCACCGCTCATCTTCAGGAGCTCCGAAAACGTCTCATCCTCTCCTTCATCTCCATCGGCGTTGGATTCGTCATCTGTTACGCCTTCTCCCAGACCCTCTTCGACATCCTCTCCCGCCCCCTCCTGAAGGTGATGCCTCCTGGAGGGAGCCTCGTCTTCACGAGCGTGGCGGAGGCCTTCTTCACCTACATGAAGGTCGCCTTTGTCGCCGGCCTCATGCTGGCCTCCCCTTTCGTCCTCTACCAGATCTGGGCCTTCGTGGCCCCCGGCCTCTACCGCCACGAAAAGCAGTACGTGATCCCCTTTGTCACGGCAGGCTCTTTCTTTTTCGTCCTGGGAATCCTCTTTGCCTACTTCGTCGCCATTCCCGTGGGGTTCAAATTCCTCCTGGGCTATGCCACGGACTTCATCAAGCCGATGCCGAGCATGAAGGAGTACCTCTCCTTCAGCCTCAAGTTTATCCTGGCCTTTGGGCTCGTCTTTCAATTTCCTGTCGTCCTCGTCTTGCTGGCGCGAATCGGGGTGGTCGATGCGAGGAGCATGGCCAGGCACAGAAAGTATGCGATCCTCCTGATCTTTATCTTTGCGGCCGTGCTCACCCCGCCGGACATCCTCTCGCAACTTCTCATGGCCATCCCATTGATGGGGCTTTACGAACTGAGCATCCTCCTCTCGAAGGTCTTCGGAAAGAAGCGGAGCCCCCCCGAGGCGGAGAAGGGGGATTGAGGACCTCGATGGACCCGAGATATGTCCGAATCCCCCTATAAGATTTCGAAATGGCCGGAGAGGGAGAGGCCGAGAGAGCGGCTCCTTCAGCAGGGCCCCCAGCACCTGACCGAGGCCGAACTCCTCGGGATCCTCATCGGAAAGGGGACAAGGAGGAAGACGGCCATCGATCTGGCCAGGGAACTCCTCGACCGCTATGGGTCGCTCGATAACCTCTTCACCCGCTCCCCCTCTGAATTGATGAAGGTGAAAGGGATCGGAGCGGCCAAGGCCGCCACCCTCTTTGCCGCCTTTCAGCTGGTGAGGCGTGTCCAGTCCGAAAGGAAGACCGAGCGGCCCACCTTCAAACGCTCCGCCGACGTGAGGGACCACTACCTTCCCCTGTTGCGCGATCTCCGAAAGGAGGTCTTCAAGGTCCTCCTCCTCAACCGTGCCAACCGTTTGATCAAAGAGGTCACCATCTCCGAGGGGACGCTCGATGCGAGCCTCGTCCATCCGAGAGAGGTCTTCCGGGAGGCCCTGCTCGAGTCTGCGGCCGGGGTCATCCTCCTCCACAATCATCCGAGCGGAAATCCCACCCCGAGCGAGGAAGACCTCCGGATCACCCGGCAGTTAGTCGAGGCGGGACGGCTCATGGGGATCAAGGTCTACGACCACGTCATCCTCGCCGGAGACGACTACCGCAGCCTGGCAGACGAAGGATTGATTTGATCATCGATGAGGGCGCTGGTCACCGATGGCCATTTCAGAAAGACACTCGCCGTAGTCCGTTCTCTGGGCCGAAGAGGGGTCGATGTGACCGTGGGAGAGAGGACCTTTCTCAACACCTCTTTCTTCTCAAGATATTGTTCGAAGAGGATCGTCTACCCTTCGCCCCGCCTGAGGCCCGACCAATTTATCGATTTCCTCCTTAAGGAGCTGAAAAGAACCCGTTATGAGTGCCTCTTTCCGATGGAAGAGGAGACCCTCCTCCTCGTCGCCCGATACCGATCGGAGATCTCAAAGCACACCTATCTTCTCATCCCGGAGCTGGAGAAGCTCGAATTCGTCAGGGACAAGGCAAAGCTGATCCGGTTTGCAGAGGCCAGGGGCATTCCGGTGCCGAAGACCTTTGGATCCCCTTCGGAGCTCTCCCTGGGGCCTCTGGCCAAAGGGGATGGCTACGTAATCAAACCCAGGATCAGCTCGGGCTCCTTCGGGATCGCCTATGTCGAAAGGGAGGAAGATCTCCTCCCGTCTTATCAAAGGGTCCATCAACGTTATCCCTCTCCCCTGATTCAGGAGTACATCCCGGATGGAGGAGGGACCTTCGGATTTTCGGCCCTTTTCGATGAGGCCTCCGACGTGAAGGCGGCCTTCGTCCATAAAAAGTTGAGGATGTATCCGGTCCGGGGAGGCCCGAGCACGCTCAGGGAGGGGGTCGAACATCCCGAGATCATGGAGCTCGGCCTCTCGCTCCTCAGGGCCCTTAAATGGGTGGGGGTCGCCATGGCGGAGTTCAAGGTCGATCCGAGAGACGGCCTTCCTAAATTGATGGAGGTCAACCCGAGGTTCTGGGGGTCGCTTCAGCTGGCCATCTTCTCTGAGGTCGATTTCCCCTATCTCATGTTGAGGCTGGCCCTGGGAGAGCGGTTCGACCCGGTCCTTCGCTACCCGGTCGGAAGGAGAGGCCGGTGGCTCCTCTTCGGAGACCTCCTCCACTTCTTCAACAACCCAGACCGATTCCGGCTCGACCCCCCTTTTTTCCGTCTCTTCGATCGAAACACCTGCGATGACATCCTCTCCAGAGAAGACCCCCTACCGATCCTCGGCGCGGCCTTGACCTTCTTCACCTTCCTCTACGACCCTGAGATGAAGCGATTCCTCGAACGGCGCTGAGACCTTTCAGGACCTTCCATGGCCTTTCGGGTTTCCTCTCTCAGGCCTGTTCGGTGATTGCAACACGGGATGACATTCGGTATAATGGCTACATAACACACGGCCTTAACGCCATCTCCCTTTTGGAACACCAACGATTCCCTATGCGAATGGCCTTCCTTCTCGTCCCTCTCGCATGCCTCCTGGCCTGCGTACCGAAACAGCGCGTAGCCATCGGGCCGAGGCCCATCGCCCCTTTTGAGGGGCAGGAGGTCAGGAGGGAACCCCCCAAAGAGGAAAAGGCACCTGAAGTCCAAATCGAGCGGCCGGCCAGGATCGAACGCCGGGAGAGCCTGAACGTCCAGTACGGCATCGCCTCCTGGTATGGAGGGGAATTCCACGGCAGGCCGACCTCCAGCGGCGAAGTCTACGACATGTTTCAGCTCACCTGCGCCCACAACACCCTTCCCCTGGGGACGATGGTGATGGTGACCAACCTCGAAAACGGAAGATCCGTGGAGCTGCGGGTCAACGATCGCGGTCCTTTCGTGAAGGAGCGAATCCTCGACGTCTCCTATGCAGCGGCAAGGATCCTCGGGATGTGGGCAAAGGGCACGGCCTATGTAAAGGTGGAGTGGGTCGGACCGGGCCTCGAGGAGCTTATCGAGCGTTTCCACGTTCAGGTCGGCTCCTTCATCGAGGAGAAGAGGGCCCGGGACCTGGCCGAACAGTTAAAAAGGAATTTCGATAATGTTTATGTGGCGATCGTCGAGACCCAGACCCAGCGATACCACCGGGTGAGGATCGGGCCCTTCGACACGAGAGAGGCAGCCCTTCCCGCAGCCGAGAGGCTATCCCAGTTGGGATTCAACGTCCTGGTCACGAACCGATGAAGATCAAAACCCTCCTGGCCATCCCTCCACTGCTCTTTCTGCTTTTGATCGGGGTCAACCTCCTCTTCGTCACCCACCGGCCTCCCCAGAGGGTCAACCAGCTCATCATGAGCTCCATCGGCGATGCCTCCTTTCTCAACCCGATCCTGGCCCAGGATTCTGCCTCGAGCGAGATCAACTCCCTCGTCTTCAACGGCCTCATCAAATATGACCGGAATCTTGAGAAATTCGTCGGGGTACTGGCCGAATCCTGGAAGGTGGAGGAAGGCCAGGAGCCGAGGATCACCTTCTTCCTCCGAAAGGGGGTTCGCTGGCACGACGGAAAAGAGTTCACGGCCCACGACGTAAAATTCACCTACGACAAGATCATGGACGAGAAGACGAACACGGTCCGCCGAAGCGACTACGAACTGGTCAAGAAGGCGGAGGTCCTGGACCCTCATACCTTTCGAGTAACCTACAAAGAGCCCTTCTCCCCCGGGCTTGGGACCTGGTCGATGGGCATCATTCCGAAGCACCTCCTCGAGAAGGAGGACATCAACACGACCGCCTTCAACCGGAGGCCCATCGGAACCGGCCCCTTTCGGTTCGTGGAGTGGGTGACCGATGAGAAGATCGTGGTCGAGGCCAATCCGGACTACTTCGAAGGAAGGCCGGGACTGGACAGGATCATCTACCGGATCATTCCCGAGACGTCCCTGAGCGAGATGGAGCTTCTCACCAAGGGGATCGACTACTACGGCGTCCTTCCCCACCAGTACCGGAGGATGAAGGAGGTGGACTTCCTCAAGATCTATTCCCAGCCGGTCTTCAGCTATACCTACCTCGGCTACAACTTGAGGAACCCCCTCTTCCAGGACAGGCGGGTCAGGCAGGCCTTCACCCATGCGATCAACCGGGAGGAGCTCGTCCAATACGTCCTCTACGGATTTGGATCGGTCATCAGCGGCCCCTTCCCCAGCCATCTCTGGTACTACAACCCGAACGTAAAGCCCCTTCCTTACGATCCCGCAAAGGCCAAAAAACTTCTTGCCGAGGCCGGCTGGAGGGATACCGATGGAGACGGCATCCTCGACCGGGAGGGCAGGCCCTTTCGATTCAAATTGATCACCAACAGCGGAAACGAGATCCGAAAGGATGTGGGCGTGCTTGTCCAAAGGCAGCTCCGGGAGCTCGGTGTGGACGTCACCTTCGAGGTCTACGAGTGGAGCATCTTCCTCAAGAACTTCATCAACGCCAGGCACTTCGACGCCTGCATCCTCGGTTGGGCCCTCTCCCCGGACCCCGATGACTATATGATCTGGCACTCGAGCCAGATCGAGAAAGGGTTCAACTTCATCTCCTACCGCAACCCTGAGGCCGACAGGCTCTGGGAGGCGGGAAGGAGGGAGTACGATATCGAAAAGCGAAAGGCCATCTACTGGCGACTCCACGAATTGATCGCCGAGGACCAGCCCTATACCTTTCTCTACATGCCCCAGGGCCTCTCCGCCCTCCAGAGGAAGTTCTTCCTGGTCGAGAGGGACGCCTCCGGAAAGGAGATTTTCAAGGAGATCCGGCTGGAGAAGGCCGGCCTGATGTACGACCTCATCAAGTGGACGGTCCCGAGGGGGATCGTGATGGAGCAGTAGCTTATGACCCGGTATCTCATCCGACGCCTTTTTTATACCTTCATCACCCTGGTCGGAATCAGCCTCATCTCCTGGGTGATCATTACCCAGGCCCCGGGAAGCCCGATCGCCCTCACCCTCGACCCGAAGGTCTCTCCCAAGATCATCGAGCAGATGGAGAAGAACTACGACCTCGACAAGCCGATCTACCTCCAGTACTTCCTCTGGCTCAAGCGCCTCTTCACCGGTCAGCTCTACTCCTTCAAGGACGGAAGGCCTGTGCTGGAGAAGATCGGCGAAAAGATCGGAAACACCCTCCTCCTTAACGTCGTCTCCATCCTCATCATCTTCTCCCTGGCGATTCCCCTCGGGGTCTTCTCGGCCCGCAAGAGGTACTCCTTCCTCGACAATCTGGGCACCTTCGGGGCCTACCTCGGGATCTCCATCCCTGGGTTCTGGCTCGCCTACCTCCTCATCCTCGCCACGGTCAAGCTCTTCGGCTACCCCGTCCTCGGGATGAGGTCTTTCGTGACCGAGGACCTGAGCACCCTGGAGGTGGTGCTCGACCGTCTCTGGCACCTCATGCTTCCATCGATCCTCCTCTCCATCGGAGGGATCGCCGCCCTCTCCCGTTACACCCGCTCCAGCATGCTGGAGGTCGTCCGGCAGGATTACATCCGGACCGCCAAGGCCAAGGGGTTACCCGAGGAGGAGGTCTATTATAAACACGCCCTGAGAAACGCCCTCCTCCCCATCGTTACCCTCTTCGGTTTCCTCATTCCCGGCCTCATCGGAGGGTCGATCATCATGGAGACGGTCTTTGCCTGGCCCGGGATCGGGAGGCTGGCCTATCAGTCGGTCCTCGCCAGGGACTACCCCGTGGTGATGACGATCAACACGATCACCGCCGTCCTCGTCCTTCTGGGAAATTTTATTGCCGACATGCTCTACGCCATCGTCGATCCGAGGATCAGGTATCAGTGAGGAAGGCCTTGAAAGGAGAAGGAAGGTCAAGGAGTTGAAGGTGGGCTATCAGACGAGGACCCTCTGGAGGTATTTCAAACGGAACCGGCTGGCCCTCGGGGGCCTCTTCGTCATCCTCCTCGTCTTCTTCGTTGCGGGAACGGCGGCCTGGATCGCGCCCTACGATCCTGGAAAGACCGATGTCTCCCTCAAGCTGAAGCCTCCCTCCCTGAGCCATCCCCTGGGAACGGACCAGTTGGGAAGGGACGTCCTGAGCCGAATGCTCTATGGATCGCGCATCTCCCTCTCCGTCGGTTTTGTGGCGGTCGCCATCTCCCTCTTCATCGGCATCCTCGTGGGCGCGGTGGCAGGATATTACGGCGGGTGGATCGACTCCCTTCTGATGCGCTTCGTCGACATCATGCTCTGCTTTCCCACCTTCTTCCTCATCCTCACGGTCGTCGCCCTCCTTGGCCCGAGCATCTTCAACATCATGCTCGTCATCGGCATCACCTCCTGGATGGGGACCTCCAGGTTCGTCAGGGCCGAATTCCTCTCCCTGAGGGAGAGGGACTACGTCCAGGCCGCAAAGGCGCTCGGCGTCAAGGACAGGAGGATCATCTTCAGGCACATCCTTCCCAATGGCCTGGCCCCGGTCTTCGTCACGGCCACCCTCGATGTGGCCACGGCCATCCTCGTGGAGGCGGGCTTGAGTTTCCTCGGCTTCGGGGTTCAACCCCCTGCCCCGAGCTGGGGAAATATCCTGACCGAGGGCAGGACCTATATCTTCGATGCCTGGTGGTTGACCCTCTTTCCCGGGCTGGCCATCCTCATCACGGTCCTCTCGTTCAACCTCTTCGGTGAAGGCTTGAGGGATGCCCTCGATCCGCGGCTGAGGGGCTCGAGATAGTTGACAATCAAAGATCGAACAATGCAAATAATTACAAACGAAAGTAAAATGGTGCCATTGCGAGGAACCTCACTGACCGAAGCAATCTCAAGGGATTGCCACGCTACGCTCGCAATGAGAGAAGAAAGATTCTTGGAATGACTGTAACAATAATTAGTTCCTTTACAATAGCATCTGATGTCGCAAGCCTACGGGTTTATGGGAAGGTAAAAAGGCCTTTATGGGAGCCCCTCTTTTGAACGTCCGCTCCCTGACCACTCGGTTCTATACGGAGGACGGGGTGGTGAGGGCGGTCGAGGATGTCAGTTTCGAGATCTACCCGGCAGAGGTCCTCTGCGTCGTGGGCGAATCGGGATGCGGAAAGAGCGTGACCGGCCTCACCCTCCTGAGGCTCATTCCCATCCCTCCGGGGAGGATCGAGAGCGGAGAGATCTGGTTCGAAGGAAGAGACCTGCTGAGCCTCGACGAGAAGGAGATGGAGAGGGTGAGGGGAAACGAGATCTCCATGATCTTCCAGGAGCCCATGACCTCGCTCAACCCTGTCTTCACCATCGGAAACCAGATCACCGAGGTCCTCAAACTCCATCAGGGCCTCGATAAGAGGGAGGCAAGAAGGAGGGCCGTCGAGATGCTCGATCGGGTGAGGATCCCCTCGCCCGAGGTGAGGATAGACGCCTATCCCCATCAGCTGAGCGGCGGCATGAGACAGCGGGCCATGATCGCCATGGCCCTCTCCTGCCAGCCCAAGCTTCTCATTGCCGATGAGCCGACCACCGCCCTCGATGTGACGATCCAGGCCCAGGTCCTGAGGCTTTTGAAGGAGATCCAGAGGGAGATGGGCATGGCCGTGATGCTCATCACCCACGACCTCGGCGTCGTCTCTGAGGTGGCCGATCGGGTGGCGGTGATGTATGCGGGAAGGATCGTGGAGTCCGGCCCGATCGAGGCCATCTTCGGACGGATGCGACATCCTTATACCAAAGGGCTTTTAGAGTCGATCCCGAGGCTCGAGGAGAAAAAGAGGAGGCTCAATGCCATCCCTGGCCAGGTGCCAAACCCTTTGGACCTCCCCTCGGGCTGTAAATTCCACCCGAGATGCTATCTGGCGATCGAGGCCTGCAAGATCGAGGAACCCCCTCTCCTCAAGGTCGAGGAGAACCATTACAGCCGTTGTATCCGGTGGAAAAACTGTTGTTGAGAGGAGAGGGCGGGA
Source organism: Thermodesulfobacteriota bacterium (assembly GCA_026415035.1). NCBI lineage: Bacteria > Pseudomonadati > Thermodesulfobacteriota > Thermodesulfobacteriota bacterium. The sequence goes on from JAOAHX010000010.1 coordinate 35,279, forward strand.
CCTTGACTACTAAAGAGCCCCTCTGGATTTGAACGATGTCCGAAGGCCAAAGCTTCCTCCAAGTCCAGGAGTTAAAAAAGTACTTCTACCGGCAGAGGCTCTTCTCCTCCGATGGAGAGCCTGTCCGGGCGGTGGACGGGGTCTCCTTCTATATCCAAAAGGGAGAGACCCTCGGCCTGGTGGGTGAGAGCGGTTGCGGAAAGACGACCGCTGGCAAGGCCCTCCTGAGGTTGATCGAGCCGACCGCAGGCAAGGTCCTCTTCAAGGGGAGGGATATCCTCCGCCTCGGCCGGGAGGAGCTCCGGAGGTTGAGACCGTATATGCAGTTCATCTTCCAGGACCCCTATGAGTCGCTCAACCCGAGGATGAAGGTGGGCGAGATCGTGGGCGAAGGCCTCGAGGTCCACCGGATCGCCACGGGAAAAGAGAAGGCCGAAAGGGTCTCAGAGGTCCTCAGGCAGGTCGGCCTCCATCCAGGGGATGCGATGCGCTATCCCCACGAGTTCAGCGGCGGCCAGCGCCAGCGGATCGGCATCGCAAGGGCCATCTCCCTCCATCCCGAACTGATCGTCGCCGACGAACCCGTCTCGGCCCTTGACGTTTCCATCCAGGCCCAGATCCTCAACCTCCTGATGGACCTAAGGGACCAACTGGGCCTCACCTACCTCTTCATCTCCCATGACCTCCGGATCGTCAAACATGTGAGCGATCGAATCGCCGTGATGTACCTGGGAAAGATCGTGGAGATGGCCGAAGGAGACGAGCTCTTCCGACACCCCCTCCACCCCTACACCCAGATCCTGCTCCAAGCGATCCCGAAGCTCGACCCGAAAAAGCGGGGTGGGGAGAGGCCCCTGAGCGAGGAATCAAGACCCGCGGATCAGAACAAGGGATGCCTCTTCCAGCCCAGATGCCCCCACTCTAAGGAGAGGTGTCTCACCGAGGAGCCCATCCTCCTTGACCACGGCGTGGGCCACCTCGTGGCCTGCCACTTTCCCCTTTAATCACCCCGCCCCTTCGACCCGGTCCCTGATCCCAGCTCCGTCCAGCGCTTGACAGGCGACTATATTTATGTTAACTTTGTGAAACCTTGTTACAAGGGGGCTAAAATGGGGTCTTACGGACTTGGGGGAGGAAAGAGGAGGTTAGCCTTCAGGATTTTCCTCGTCTTCATCATGACCGGCTTCTTCATCCATCTCTCCGACCCCTATGCCATCACCCAGAGCAGGAAAGAGGTGATAGAGGAGATCGGAAGGGTTTTGGAGAGGTATTCCACGGATATCGATGAGAAGACTCGGATGCAACTGGCCGAGGCCATTTATGAGGAGTCGATCCGATATAACCATGACCCGAAGTTCATCCTGGCCCTCATCGCCATCGAAAGCTCTTTTAAGAACAGATCGGTCTCCGAAAAGGGAGCCATGGGGCTGATGCAGCTGATGCCCTACGTGGCTGAATCGATTGCCCGGGAGCTCGGGATCGAATGGAAGGGAGAATCGACCCTGTTCAATCCCCTCCTTAATTTAAGGATGGGCATCCATTACCTATCTCAGCTCATCAACCACTTCGAGGACCTCCGGATCGCCCTGGTCGCCTATAACTACGGTCCGACCTATGTAAAGGGTCTGATCGATAAAAGGCAGAAACTCCCCGAAGACTTTTACAGGAAGGTGTTCATCACCTACCACACCCTCTGACCCACCGATTCGATAGCAATCCTCCGATTTTTGTGGTAAGTTATCCCCATAGGTCGATAACCGGGGCCATAGGTAAACCGACGTCCAAGGCTTAGAAGGCTGGTTTACCATGGTTCATCCCTGGTTCACTCCCTAATTCACCCCACGTCATTAAGGGATAGGGAGGACTTCATCCTTAAGTGAATTCGAGTGGGGGCTGGTTCCTTGAGTGCCCCTTTTCTGAAGTTAAGTGTCGAAGCCCTGCCCTCAGCGGCCTTCACCCATCTCCATTGGTTCGATTTTATACATCGGGAAGGTTATCATTAAAATAGACTAAGGGGGGACAGGGAGGTTCAGATGGCTTCCTTTCGACCCGCTTACCTCCAACTTTATGAACGCGGAGAGCTTAAGAATCGGATCGATCTCCTCATGGAGCACCTTAAGGAGTGCAGGCTCTGCCCGAGGCAGTGCCGGGTCAACCGGTCGGAGGGCGAGATAGGTTATTGCAGGGCCCCATCGGAGTTGATGGTCTCGAGCGCCTTCCCCCACTTCGGCGAAGAGCCGCCCCTGGTCGGATACCATGGATCGGGGACGATCTTCCTCACCCACTGCAACCTCCGGTGCGTCTTCTGCCAGAATCACGACATCAGCCACGGAGGCATGGGAGAGAGGATCTCCACCACCCAGTTGGCCAGGGCGATGAGGAGGCTCCAGGAGATCGGCTGCCACAACATCAACTTCGTGACCCCGACCCATTATGCCCCCCAGATCGTGGCCTCCCTTCCCGAGGCGATCGAACTGGGCGTGAGGCTTCCCATCGTCTATAACTGCTCCGGGTACGAGTCCCTGGAGGTGATCCAGCTTCTGGAGGGGATCGTCGACATCTACATGCCCGATGCGAAATATATGGACGAGAAACAGAGCCATCGATACTCCAATGCTCCGGATTACCCGGAGGTCCTGAAAAAGGTTCTCAAAGAGATGCACCGCCAGGTGGGCGACCTAAAGCTCAACGAATCAGGCATTGCCGAAAGGGGCCTTCTCATCCGTCACCTCGTCATGCCCAACGGAGTGGCCTCCTCGGAAGCGGTTCTGAAGTTCATCGCCGAGGAGATCTCGGTCGACTCCTATGTGAACATCATGGCCCAATACCGGCCCGAATACAGGGCCTTCGACTATCCCGAAATCAGCCGCAGGATCTCCCAAAAGGAGTTTACCGAGGCGATCCAGATCGCCAGACGACTCAAACTCTATCGGGGTTTTTAGGTGGATTTGGAAGAGGCCCTTCGAGAGAACCGGTCCCTCAAAAGGAAGCTCCGGTCTCTCACCCGAGAGATCGAGTTGTTAAGGAGGGCTTCGGTTGAAGATCCCTCCGCTGTCGAAGGCCTTCTCAGGGCAAGGGGCTTGAGGGTCTTCAGGAAGAACCCCACCGATCGCCTCCTCTTCCCACCGGATCTCTCCCCTGAAGACCGGGACCGATTCTACGAGTCGATGAAGAAATACTCCTTCCGCCTGGTCCTCAGGGACATGATCAAACACCAAAATGGGTTCGGCGTCGGCGATCTGACCCGTTACTGTTCGACGAGGGTGGCCCGACACTACTGCGAGGTCCTGGAGGCGATGGGGATCCTCCAAAGGACAGGAAGACAGACCTACCGAACCCGACTCGCTCCTATCTTCAGCTTCGGCCCCACCCTGGAGTGGTTCATCGCCGAGATGTTCAAGAGGGAGTTTGCCTCGCCAGCCCTCTATGGCGTTAGCGTCAAGGGAACCCCCTCCGGCGGGGATTTCGACGTGGTCGCTTCTTGGAACCGGAGGCTCGTCTATGTGGAGGTGAAGTCCTCCCCACCCCGGGGGATCGAACGGCCCGAGATCACCACCTTCTTCTCGAGGCTGGAGGACCTCCTGCCCGATATGGCCGTCCTCTTCAACGATACTCAGCTCAGGATGAAGGACAAGCTGGTTGGGATGTTGGAGGAGGAGCTCGAGAGGAGATACGGTGCGGAATCGGAGGAGCGCCACCCGGTGGTACGGCTGATCGAGGAGCTCTTCCATATTGGACACCGCATCTACCTCATCAACAGCAAAAAGGATGTGGTCGAGAACTTTTCGAGCTGCCTAAGGGATTATCTCAGATACGGAGAGCCCCGAGCATGAAGAACAGGGAGCTTGCCGACCTCTTCGAGAAGATGGCCGATGTGCTCGAATTCAAAGGGGAGAATCCCTTTAAGGTGAACGCCTACCGAAAGGCCGCAAGGCTTCTCGGCGACCTCACCCAGGATATCGAAGAGATCGCCGAAAGTGGCCGACTCCGAAAGATCCCGGGGATCGGTGAAGGAATCTCCCAGAAGATCGAAGAATATCTGAAGACCGGGAGGGTGGCTAAATTTGAGGAGGCCAAAAAGGGGATCTCGGACGAGTTGATCGCCATGATGGAGATCCCGGGAATGGGACCGAAGACCCTCGCCCTCCTCCACAAAGAGAGGCGGATCGAATCCCTATCCCAGTTGGAGAAGGCCCTGAGCGATGGCTCCCTCCTCGACCTCCCCGGGATGGGTGAAAAGAAGATCGAGAATATCCGGCGGGGCATCGAGCTCCTCAAACAGAGCAAGGGAAGGATGAACCTCGGCATGGCCTTTCCTGTGGCCAAAAGGATCGTGGAGGCCCTGCGCAAAGCCACAGGTTCCGAAAGGATCCAGTGGGCAGGCTCCCTGAGGAGGATGCGGGAGGATATCGGCGACATCGACATCCTCGCCACGGGTCCGAATCCGGAGAGGATCATCCAGACCTTCACCCATCTCCCCGAGGTGAAAGAGATCTTGGCTTCGGGCGAGACCAAGGCCTCGGTCATCGTCGAAGGGGGCCTTCAGATCGACCTCCGCGTCGTCGAGGAGGACTCCTACGGCGCAGCCCTGCAATATTTCACGGGATCGAAGGCCCATAACATTCGCCTGAGGGGGATCGCAAAGGCCAAGGGGATCAAGATCAACGAGTACGGGGTCTTCAAGGGCGAAAGAAAGATTGGCGGAAAAGAGGAGGCGGAGGTCTACGAGGCCCTCGGCATGGTCTGGATCGAACCCGAACTCCGGGAGGATCGGGGAGAGATCGAGGCCGCGCTCGAGGGGGGGCTTCCCGATTTGATCGAAGAGTCGGAGATCCGGGGAGACTTCCATGTCCACTCCAACTGGAGCGACGGCACCTCGCCCATCGAAGAGGTCGCTGAGGCTGCCCGGAAAAAGGGCTATGAGTATGTGGCCATCTGCGATCATACGAGGTCCTTGAGGATCACCCACGGCCTCGATGAGACGAGATTGACGAAGCAGATGGAGGAGATCGACCGGCTCAACGAGAGGCTGAAAGGGTTTCGGATCCTCAAGGGTGCGGAGGTCGACATCCTGAGCGATGGGAGGCTCGACCTTCCCGATAAGGTCCTCCAGAGGCTCGACATCGTGGTCGCCTCGGTCCACAGCGGCTTCAAGCAGGATCGGGAGAAGATGACCCGGCGGATGGTCAAGGCCCTCGAAAACCCCTTTGTCCATATCCTCGGACATCCCACCGGAAGGCTCTTAGGATCGAGGGCTCCGTATGAGGTGGAACTGGAGGAGGTGATGGCCGCGGCAAAGCGATATGGAAAGGCCCTTGAGCTCAATGCCTATGCCGAACGCCTCGATCTCAACGACCTCCACTGTCGAAAAGCAAAGGAGATGGGCGTGAGGGTGGCCATCGGAACCGATACCCACCATCTCGACCAGCTCTGGATGATGAGCTTGGGGGTGGCGGTGGCCAGAAGGGGATGGCTCGAAAGGAGGGACGTCCTGAACACCCTTCCCTTGAAGGACCTCCTGAGGTGGTGCCGGAAAGGGTAACGATCTTTTAAATCCGATCGATCAGACGAACCACTTCATCGAGACCACGTTCACCCCCGAGGCCTTCAGCTCTTCCCGGATCCTCCTGACCATCTGGACCGCGGCAGGATTGTCTCCGTGGACGCAGAGCGTATCGGCCCAGAGATCGATCTCCGTTCCGTCGATGGCCACGACCTTTCCCTCGACCGCCATCTTCAAGGCCCTTTTGGCCACAAGCTCGTGATCCTCGATCACCGCTCCCTTCTCCCTCCGGGGGACGAGGGAGCCGTCTCTGCGGTAAGCCCTGTCGGGAAAGGCCTCGAAGGCGATGCGGATCCCGTAACGTTTCCCCATCTCGAGAAGGGGTTCGTTGTTCGAGGAGGCGAGGGCGACTAGGATGATCTCCTTGTCCACTTTCGAGATCGCCTCGGCCATGGCCTCCCAGATCCTCGGATTGGCCACGGCCATGTTGTAGAGCGCTCCGTGGGCCTTCACATGCTGAAGCCGAAGCCCTTGAGAGACGACAAAGGCCTGGAGCGCACCGGTCTGGTAGACGATATAGTCCTGGATCTCCTCGAGGGTGGCATCGAGATTCCTTCTGCCAAAGCCGATCAGGTCCGGAAAGCCGGGATGGGCCCCCACCTCCACGCCATATCGCTTCGCCAAGGCGACGGTCTTTCGCATCACCGAGGGATCTCCGGCATGGAACCCGCAGGCGATGTTGGCAGAGGTGAGGTAGGGGATCACCTCCTCGTCCATCCCCAGTTTGTAGGCACCGAAGCTCTCTCCCACGTCGGAGTTTAGGTCGATCTGGATCTTGCTGCTCATCTTGACTCCTCCAGGACCATCTCGATCGCCCCCTTCGGGCAGATGGCGGCGCAGATGCCACAGCCCTTGCAGTAGTCGAGGTCGATCTGGACCTCTCCGGTCTTCTCGTCGCGGGTGATGCAGAGATCGGGACAGAGGAGACTGCAGAGATCGCAGGACTGGCAATCCCTCAGCCCGAGACACCGCTCCGCCTCCCGGACCGCCTCTTCCCTGAGAAGACCCTCCTCCATCGAGGGCTCGCCTTTTCTCCTGTCCCTCGTCGAAGGGGCTTTCCCTCTAACCTTCTGAACCGCCTCTTTTTTACATTCCCTGGTCATACCCCGAAGGACGAACTCCTCAAAGGTCACTCATCTCAGATACTCGGCAATGGCCTCTGCCCCTCTCTTCCCTGCTGCGATGGCCTCGATGGCCCAGCCCGGTCCGGTCACCATATCACCGCCCGCAAAGACCCCCTTGAGATTCGTCTGACCTTTCTCATCGACCCGTACCGTTCCGTCAGGATTTCTCTCAAGCCCTTTTAAATAGCGAGAATCGATTCCCTGGCCGATCGCGGGGATGATCATATCGGCCTCGACCGTGAAATTGGAGCCTTCCACCGGAACCGGCCTTCTCCGTCCCGTCTCGTCCGGCTCGGCAAGCCGCATCCGGATACACTCCATCCCAGAAACCCTTCCCGCCCTTCCCGTGATCCTGACCGGTGCGGTGAGGAAGTGAAGTCTCACTCCTTCCCTGACGGCCTGATCGACCTCCTCGGCGATGGCCGGCATCTCTCTCCTCGAACGCCTGTAATAGAGATCGATCCTTTTTGCACCGAGCCGAAGCAAACACCGGGCCACATCGATGGCCACATTTCCGCCGCCGATGACCGCGACCTTACTGCCCGTTTCGACCTTCCTGCCGAGATTGACCTTTCTCAAAAACTCGACTCCAGGATGAACTCCCTGAAGGGACTCTCCCGGGATGTTCAGCCTTAAACTTCGGTGAGCCCCCATCGAGAGGAAGATGGCATCAAAGCCCGAACGCTGAAGGATCGTTCCGTCTCCTTCCAAACGGAAGGGCCGATTCACCTCCATCTCCACCCCCAGCCTCCGGATCCCTTCGACCTCCATCTCCAGGACCTCTCTCGGCAAACGAAAGGAGGGGATTCCCACCCGGAGCATCCCACCCAGGACGGGAAGGGCTTCGAAGAGCGTCACCCTGAAGCCCTTGAGGGTCAGATCGTTGGCACAGGCCAGGCCAGCCGGACCAGAACCCACCACCAAGATCCTCTCCCGTCTCATCCTTCCCGCCACCTTCCACCTCTGCTCACTCCGGCCCTGCTCTGCGATAAAGCGCTTGAGCAACCGGATGGGGACCGGGCGATCCACGCCCTCTCTCAGACAGGCTTCCTCGCAGGGATGGTGGCAGATGTAGCCGCAGACGCCGGGCAGGGGATTGACCTCGCGGATCAGGTCGAGGGCCTCCCTGTACTTCCCTTTGGCGATCAGGGCCACATAGCCCCTCGCATCCTGATGGATGGGGCAGGCCTCCTGACAGGGAGGAAGGGGGATCCTTCCCTTTGAAGGAGGATCGGCCATCTTTTCGCGATAGAGCGTCCCTCGGAGGCTCTCCTCCTCCTTCCGGTATTCGGGAATCCACTCCGCAGGACATCCCCTCAGGCAGATGTCGCAACTACGGCATTTAGAAGGGTGGAGCAGGGGGCGATGGGTTCTTCCTTCAACCATAGACCTTCCTCCCCAGCTCCATTCCGACCCGAAGGGCCTGAAGGTTGAGCGGACGGAACCGCTCGCTCACGTGCATGGCGATAGCCTTGCGAAGGGCCTTGGCCGAGACGAGTTTTGTGATTTGGATGAGGGCCCCGAGGAAGACGATGTTGGCCACCTGCTTATTCTTCAACCGCTTCACCGAGACCTCGGTGGCAGGGATGCCGAGATGCTTTACCCGAAGGTCTGCCCTCGGCTCCACCAAGGTCTGGTCGAAGAGGATGAGGCCCGTCTCCGGCCTCACCTCAGTGCAGTAGGTATTGTAAGCGCCCTGGGACATGGCAACCAGGACGTCGGCAACCGTCAGGTGAGGAAAATCGACCGGTCCTTCCGAGAAGATGATCTCCGACTTACAGCCCGAACCCCTGGCCTGTGCTCCATAGGAATTGGAACCGGAGATATATTTCCCTTCCAAGACGCCCGCCTGTCCCAAGAGGAGGCCTGCGAGGACCACCCCCTGACCGCCGAAGCCGCTCAGCCGGATCTGTTTGATCTCGGTCATGAGAGGAACTCTCCCGTGATGATCTTTTCTGCCAACTCCTCCTCCGACATCCCCTCGGCCTCCTCTTCGAGGATGCAGCGCCGGATCAGATCCCGGATCATCTCGTCCGGCCGGTCGAGCCGATTGCGTCTCCCGTACTGGGTGGGACAGGGGGAGAGGACCTCGATGAAGGAGAACCCCTGATGACGAAGGGCCTTCTTGATCGATTGGATGAGCGCCACGGGCTGGGTGACGGCGTAGCGGGCGACGTAGGTGGCCCCAGCTCCCACCACCAGTTTGCAAAGATCGAAAGGACGGTAGGGATTTCCTTCCTCGGTCGTGGCCGTCTTCGAGCCGTGAGGAGTGGTGGAGGCCACCTGTCCTCCGGTCATGCCGTAGATCATGTTGTTGGCGCAGATCACCTTGAGATCGATATTCCTTCTGGCGGCATGGATGAGGTGGTTTCCTCCGATGGAGGAGAGGTCCCCATCTCCGCTCACCACCACCACGCAGAGCTCGGGGTTGAAGAGCTTGGCACCCGTGGCAAAGGCGAGCGCCCTGCCGTGAAGGGTGTGGAGGGTGTCGCCATTATAATGAGGGCTCGGGATCCAGGCCGCGCAACCGATGCCCGACACGAAGAGCATCTTCTTCATGTCCATTTTCAGCTCATCGATGGCCCTCAGAAGGAGGCCCATCAGGATCCCGTGTCCACAACCTGGGCAGAAGGGCGTCGACTTGACACCAGGGCGGATATATTGTTCAAGGGCTCGGGCCATCGGCGGGTCCTTTTCCCTAAAGTTTCTTCAAGGTTTCGATGATCCGCTCCGGCCGGATCACCTCTCCGTTGGTCTGGTTGAGGGGAATCACGTCGCAGGAGACGTATTTCTTGATCTCTCCGGCCACCTGCCCGAGGTTCATCTCAGGGACGAGGATCCTCTTCACCTTCCGCCCCATTTCAGCCACCTCTTCGTCCGGAAAGGGCCAGAGCGTCTTGAGCCTCATCATCCCCACCCTCACGCCTTCTTTCCTCAGCCGCTTGACCGCATAGAGGCTGGTGCGGGCCGTGAACCCGTAGGCGACGAGGCCCACCTCCGCCTCGTCGAGAAAATAGAATTCGGTTTCGATGATAGAGGCCTTATGGTTCAGGATCTTGAGGTTGATCCGCCTGACCAGTTTCGCATGGACCTCCGGGTCATCGGTCTTCCGATAGCCAAAACCGTCGTGGGTGGAGCCGGTCACGGAGAGGCGCTCTCCCTCTCCGAAGGCGGCCATGGGAGGAACGCCGTCCTCCTCTTCGGTGTCGAACGGCGCCTCGCCCTTCTTCTTCTTTCGGTCCCAAACCTCCACTTTTGAGGCCACCTGGATCGTCTCCCGGAGATGGCCGATCGCCTCGTCGGCCATCACCAGCGCCGGCACGCGGAACCGTTCGCTGAGGTTGAAGGCGCGGACCGTCAGATCGTACATCTCCTGCGAAGACCAGGGAGAGAGGGCGATCACCTGATAATCCCCATGGGAGCCCCATTTGGCCTGCATGATGTCTCCGCTTCCGACCCGGGTGGCCTGGCCGGTGCAAGGGCCTGCCCTCTGGACATCGACGATGACGCAGGGCGTCTCGGTAAAGGCCGCATATCCGATCGACTCCTGCATCAGGCTGAATCCTGGCCCGGAGGTGGCGGTCATGGCCTTGGCCCCTGCCCAGGAGGCTCCGATCACCGCAGAGATGGAGGCGATCTCATCCTCCATCTGAATGAAGACGCCACCGACCTGTCTCATCCGAAGGGCCATCCGCTCCATCAACTCGCTCGAGGGCGTGATCGGATAGCCCGCATAAAATCGGCATCCCGCGGCGAGCGCCCCCTCTGCGGAGGCCTCATTGCCTGATAAATAATAGGTCCCCTTCGGTAAGGGGGAGTCGACCCATCTCGGCTCCATCTTCCTCGTCAAGGATCCTGAAGGATCCACCTCCTCCGAAGAGATCTTTCAACGGTCGGCGTTCACATATAACAGAAAAGAATCTTCTTGACAAATTCTAAATTAAAGGGGATAAATAATTCAAACCCGATGACGGAGGAGGTGATCGGAACATGGCATGTGGCAAGACCCACGGCAAGGCAACGAAGACGACAAAGAAACCGAAGTCGAAGAAGAAGTAATTTGACCGGGTAAACCAAAAGAGAAGCCATTTTTTTCTTGACAAAGGGAGGGTTTTTTGTTATTCGATAAACCTATATTTGACAATAGGGGACGTAAAGTCCGAGCACTCCACGAAAGGAGGTGAATTGAATGAAGAGGTTGGTCAGCATCGTTTTGGCATTGGCCATGATGGCAATCTTCTCGTTTGGTTGTGGAACGCCAGGGGACACCAAGATCAAATGCCCGAAATGTGGCGCCGTATTTACGGTGGATGAGGGCTTGGCCGAAATTCAGAAGAAAGGCTTCTAACTCGAAGGAAAAGCGATCACTGATTCCTCTGGAGGAAAGAGACCATAAGTTAAGGGGGAAGGGAGAAATCCTCTCTTCCCTTTTTATTTTCTTTTCAGAAAAAGAACTCCTGAGAGGGGTGCTCCCGGTTGAGGACGGTTGAGAAGAGTCGTCCTCCAAAAGAGTGGGAAATCCTTTCGGAGAGATCGCCGATGATCGCCTCGGCCATGGCCTTGTCTCCTACCTCGCCCAGGAGGTCGATGGGAATGAAGATCTTTTTCGTCCTCTCCGTTACCTTATCCTTCTCGCACTGACGCCAGACCCAGTTCCGGGTCAGCACCTCTTCATCATCTCGATAGACCAGCTCCCCTTTTGGAACGATGATGGTCTCTCCGCCTCCCATGGGGGTGAAGGGCTCCCATCCTTCAGCGAATCGGAGATGGATATTGCCTTTGACCGTATCCAAGTCATGTCCCCCCATCGGCACGAGATGTTTCAAGGAGAGGGCGTTATAGAGATCGACCAGTGGATTGATCTTGGGGAACGGATCTCCTTTGAGGATCCTCCTCACCATCGATTCGATCGAACTCGGAAACTTGCTCCCCGAAATCCCGACCTTGCTCAATGCGGCCCTCCAGGGTTTGATCCGGGGATGATCTTGGGCCTTTTCGCTGACGAAACCTTTCCTCAACGCCTCGATGACCTGACCGAGGAATCGGTCTATCTCCCCAGGGTCCTTGGGGGAGTGAAGATCCACAGCGACCACCATTCCGATGGTGAGATCGGGTAGCAGATCGAACAGCTCTTGCTGAATGGAAAAACGCATGAACCCACCTCTTTACTTTCCTTACCATCTAATTCGATGAGGTGTCAACAGACCTTGAACCTCCTACTTGAAAATATGGTTTGAGGATCACTCTTGGCCTGATGTTTGATCTCGGCCGATATGCCTTTCCATTTTATTGACATTATATTTGCAAAATATTAAATAATTTCAATTATTTATATGATTTGTTCCCCTTGTTCTTCAATGGAAATGGCACATCTATATTTAAAAACCCTCTTGATCTTTGTCTCAGATGGGTTGGCTTTTGGGCGGAGCGCATCAGAAAATCTTCAGAAAATCTAATGAGAAAGAGATGTTGGTATTTTGGATCTAATTGGTTTCTCCTACCAAGAAAAGGCCTATTTCAACTCTTCAAAGTCCTTATTAAACCCTTTGAGAGGAAACCTTCCCTTTTTGAGCAAACAAAGCTCCCTTTTCTAAATCATGGACAGTCGAACCTGTTGGGAGAGAGGCAAGTTCATGTCCAGCGATGGCAGCTGGCTTTCCTTGCACGGCTTTTTGATTCCGGGTCTAAAAGACGAAACTTTCTCCTTCGGAAAAAGGGTTTGAGGTATGTTTCACGTGAAACATCATTTACCTATGCAGAATTGTTCGAAAATTCTATTTAGGACATCCTCTGGGGTTGTCTCTCCCACCATCTCCCCAAGGCTAAGGAGGGCAGATCTAATTTCTAACGCTATGAACTCAAAGGAGACCCCTTCTTCGAGCCCTTTTACAGCTCTTAAGAGACTCTCTTTTACCTCTAAAAGAATCTTTTTATGTCTCAGGTTGGCAATGATAAGGTGTTCAGGGGTCGCCCTCACCCCTCGTCTGACCATCAGATCGAAGACAGTCCTTTTCAAATCCTCGATCCCCTCTTTTTTCAGCGCAGAGATCGAAACGATGGGATCATGAGGAAATCGATTCTTAAGCGCCTCCATCGAAACCCTCATTGGAAGATCCCTTTTGTTCAAGACAACCACCTTCTTCTTTCCCTCGATTTCGGCCGCAATCTCAAAATCGTCCGGTTCGAGGGGTTGGCTTCCATCCAGGACGAGGAGGATGAGGTCGGCGGTTGCGGCCTTCTCTTTCGCTCGAAGGACGCCCTCCTGTTCGATCGAATCCCTCGTCTTTCTCAACCCTGCAGTGTCCATAAGACGAACGGGGATTCCCTGGATGTTGAGAACTTCCTCGATCACGTCCCTGGTCGTTCCTGGAATAGGGGTCACGATTGCTCGATCTTGATTCATTAAGACGTTGAGAAGGCTTGACTTGCCTACATTGGTCTTTCCGATGATGGCGCAGGAAATCCCCTCCCTGAAGATCGAACCCTCCTCGTAGGTGGATATCCAATCCCCAACCATTTGAATAAGGTCGAGAAGTTCCCTCCTCACCTCCTCTATCGACATCTCGTCGATCTCTTCGTCGGGAAAATCGATATGGGCCTCTATCCTGGCAAGGAAGTTTAACAATTTCTCCCTGAGGTTACAGACTTCCCTGAATAGCGTTCCTTTGAGCTGTTGGTTGGCAATTTCGATCCCCTCGGCCGTCTTCGCTTTGATGAGATCGATGACCGCCTCGGCCTGAGTGAGGTCGATGCGGCCATTAAGAAAGGCCCTTTTTGTGAACTCTCCGGGTTGGGCCAACCTCGCCCCTTCTCCTATGACCAACTCCAAGACTTTCTGGAGGATGAGATAGCCTCCGTGGCAATGGATCTCAGCAACATCCTCTCGGGTATAAGTCTTCGGTGCCCTCATCAAGACAACCAGAACTTCATCTAAAGTGATACCCGTCTTGGGGTCTTCGATATGACCATAATAGAAGCGATGAGAGATGAAGGAGGAGGTCTCTTTGGTAGGCTTAAAAATCCTTTTGAGAATGGGTTCGGACAGCGGTCCGCTTATGCGGACAATTCCGATACCGCTCTCGCCGAGGGGGGTCGATATGGCTGCGATCGTCTCTTCGGAAGAAGTGGATGGAGCTCTTGATGGATCCGTATCCATCCGATTCAAAGGCCTTTACTCTTAGGAAGGATCCTAATCTTTTTCATCTCGCCATCGCCGAGGCTAACCGTCTCAATGGCCGGATCGTTCTTCAAGGCCAGGTGGATTATCCTCCGATCATGAGGAGTATAGGGACCGATGGCGAGCGGTTGGCCTTCCCTTTTCACCTTCTCCCCAAGTCGGAGGGCCATCTTGGTGAGGGAGTCAATCCTCCTCGCCTTATATCCGTTAATATCAAGGAAAACCTTTATGTTTTCCTTAAGCCTCTTATTCACCATTCGGTTGAATAGAAATTGGAGGGAGTCGAGCGTCCGTCCATGTTTGCCGATCAAAACCCCCTCCCGGTCTCCCTTCAGGTTGAAGAAGAGGCCTTCCTCATTGAGGGAGACCTCCACTAAGGATTGGAATCCCATCAATCTTAAAAGGTCTTCCATCATTGCTTGGGCTGTAGAAATCATTTTATCCTTCGACACATTCCATCACCATTTTCTATTCACGATATATTGATGGGCAATCGAGAGGATGTTAGTGACCATCCAGTAGAGGACCAAACCCGAAGGGAAATTTAAAAAGAGGAAGGTGAACATAATGGGCATGAGCATGAACAATCTCGCCTGCGCCGGGTCAGCAGCGGTCGGGGTCATCTTCTGCTGGATGACCATGGTGGCCCCCATGAGGATCGGGGTGATATAGATAGGATCCTTAGCAGAGAGATCCCTGATCCAGAGGATGAATGCGGCATGTCTCAGTTCGATGGAATTGTGCAACGCATTATAAAGTGCTATGAAAACGGGGATTTGAATAAGCATCGGGAGACAACCGCTCATCGGGTTAATCCTCCTCCTCTTATAGAGGAGCATGATCTCGTGCTGAAGCCTCGCCTTATCATTCTTGTATTGTTCTCTTAACCGGTTCATTTCCGGCTGGACCTTCTGCATCTCCCTCATCGATTTCATACTGATCTGGGTCAGGGGGAGAAAGAGGATTTTGAGAAGGATGCTCAAGATGATGATGTCGATGCCAAAATTTTTTGTGACCTGATGGGTCAATTTTAGGAACCATAGAAGGGGTTTTGCTATGACCGTGAAAAATCCAAAATCGACCAGACCCTCGGCTCCAACCCCAAGCTCTTTAAGAGGGTCTGTTAGCTTTGGCCCCAAATAGAGACGGAAACTTCTTGAGACCGTACCTTGGGATTGTATGGAAAAGGGGGGCGAGGTCAATTGGGCTTTTAGGATATTCTTCTCTCCTCCCTTTATATTCAACTGGATATTATTTTCAGAAGGGGTGGGAACGATAAGGGCCGTGAAATACTCTCCGGCAAAGGCAAACCATCGGATCTGGCCCTGATCTGCCACCTCAAATGGCTCAAGGCTTCTCTTGGGAGCCCCACACCCAGGGGTGCAGCCTCCACTCCCTGTTCCCCCGAGGTCCTTTTTTTCGATTCTTTGATCTTTCATGAATAGATACTTGAGCCCATAATCTTTATTTTCATGATCGGCAAACTTTTCCAACTCGACCTTTCCTATCCATTCGATTCCAAGCTGGGCCATCATCTCGTTCTTTGTTTGGTTCTGAACCTCGATCTTTATATCGATGTGGTCTCCTTCGGAAGAGAAAATGAATTTCTTTAACAATTTCAATCCATTGCCGAGTTCTTGGGTAAATGTGACCTCCCCTTTTTCACCCGGTTTCAGGAGTTGGATCCCATCCTTATCCACCTCCCATCCGAAAGGATCGATGGTTGGCTGCACGATAAGGCCGAGGGGAAGCCCCTCCTCTTCGCTCGTATTGACGAGGTCGAGGGGTTTTGGCTTTTCAGGTTCTTGAACCTTTCCTCCGAAGAGCCCTTTGACGAATTTGGTGAGTTGTAGGGTGATGGGAGACTCTTCGATCCGATCGCGATAATGTTTCAGCTTGAAATGTTTTAACCGCGCATCTGCGTTGGTGAGGGTGGCCGTGAAATTTCTCGTCTCAATGACAATTTCTTTCTTCGGGATCACCTTAGGTTTCGGAAGGGGTTTTTCTTCCTTCGAAGCTTTCATCTCCTTCTTCGGTTGGGGAACGACCTCTCCCTTTTTCTCCTCCTGAGGTGGCTTAACCGGCGGAAATAATTTTGTTTGGATGATCCCCCAACCGAAAATGACTAAAAAAGTCAATATGATAGCTAACAGTGCCCTTTTATCGATCATCGATTTCTCTCTGCTTCCCTCCATGCGGTTCGACCGGAGGCCTCCAAGGGGTCATAACCCCCTGGGTTGAACGGATGGCACCTGAGGAGCCTTCTGAAGGCCAGCCACCCGCCAAGGGCTATCCCATACCGCTCGATCGCCTCTATTGCATAGTTAGAACAGGAGGGGGAGAAGCGGCAGCATGGGCCGAACCACAAGGAGATCGTCCTCTGGTAGGTTCGAATCATCAAAATAGAGAGGCCTTTGAGATTCATTTGAGCCTTTCCGGCCATTCAGACCAGGACCTTTTTCAATTCCCTCTCGACCTCGTGATAGGAGTTCGGGAGGTCTCCCTTCTTCACCAGGATGACAATATCGAGGGCTCCCTGGATCTGGTGTTTATTTAAGCGAAAGAATTCGCGGAGGTATCGTTTCATCCGATTCCGGGTGCTTGCCGATCCAACCTCCTTTTTTACGACGATGCCCAGGCGATGGTGTTCTCTCCGGTTTTCATAAAGGTAGAGAAGGTAATGTTTGGTGGAGAGCTTCCTTCCGGATCTCATCGCCCTTCTGAAGTCATCTGAAAGGGCAATCCTCTCCTTTCGGGTGAAACGGAACAATCCTCTCACTAAACCGTCAGCCTCTTCCTTCCCTTGGCCCTCCTCCGTTTCAGGACTTTTCGGCCGCTGCGAGTAGACATCCTTTCCAAGAAGCCGTGCGTCCTTTTACGTCTGATCGTGCTCGGTTGGTAGGTTCGCTTCATGGGAATCCTCTTTCGAGACGTGTCTTGTTTTTTGAAATGATTAAACTTTTTGAATAAACCATATTTCTTCCAAAAAGTCAAGATCGGCAGGTATTTCGGTTGACAGGCAACCCGATTTATATTAAGTTTTTCAACAAAATTGACCGGTTCTGGAGTGCCCATGAACGAGCCTCAGATGGCCATCCCCATCAATATCGAAGACGAGATGAAACGGTCCTATATGGACTATGCGATGAGCGTCATCATCGGCCGGGCCCTTCCCGACGTAAGGGACGGGCTAAAACCCGTTCATCGCCGGATCCTTTATGCGATGAACGAACTAAACAACGATTGGGATAAACCCTATAAGAAGTCGGCCAGGATTGTCGGGGACGTCATCGGGAAGTATCACCCCCATGGGGATATGGCGGTCTACGATGCCATCGTCAGGATGGCCCAGGATTTCTCGCTCCGTTATCCCTTGATCGATGGCCAGGGAAATTTCGGATCGATCGATGGCGATCCGCCCGCCGCGATGCGTTATACGGAGATCCGCATGGCCAAACTGGCCCATGAGCTTCTGGCCGATATCGATAAAGAGACGGTCGATTTCATCCCAAACTACGACGAATCCCTTTTAGAGCCCTCTGTCCTTCCCTCCAAATTCCCCAACCTCATTGTGAACGGGTCTTCGGGAATCGCGGTGGGAATGGCCACCAACATCCCCCCCCACAATCTAAACGAGGTCATCGATGGACTGATCGCCCTCATCGACAACCCGGAGCTCACGACCGACGAGCTGATGTCCCATATCCCGGGGCCGGATTTCCCGACAGGGGGGTTCATCTACGGACGCGATGGAATTCGTTCGGCTTATGAAACGGGAAAGGGCGTCATCCAACTCCGGGCGAGGGCCTTTATCGAGAGGGACAAGAGAGGCGAGCGGGAGAGCATCGTCGTCACGGAGCTCCCCTACCAGACCAACAAGGCCAAGCTGATCGAAAGGATCGCCGAGTTGATTCAGGAGAAGGTGATCGAGGGGATCTCTGCGGTCCGGGACGAATCGGACCGAGAGGGGATGCGCGTGGTCATCGAGCTGAGACGGAACGAGGTCCCAGAGGTCATCCTCAACCAGCTTTACAAGAACACCCAGATGCAGACCTCCTTCGGCATCATCCTCTTGGCCATCCACCAAAACCAACCCAAGCTCCTCTCCTTAAAAGAGATGCTCCACCTCTTCCTCCTTCACCGCAAGGAGGTCGTCACCCGGCGGTCCCTCTTCGAACTGAGGAAAGCGGAGGCCCGGGCCCATATCCTAGAGGGCCTCAAAAAGGCGATCGACCAGATCGATGCGGTCATCACCACGATTAAAACCTCCAAAACCCCAAAAGAGGCCAAAGAGCGGTTGATGGATCGCTTTGAGCTTTCCGAAGAACAGGCCCAGGCCATTCTCGACATGAGGCTTCAGCGCCTGACCAACCTGGAGCAACGGAAGATCGTCGAAGAGTACGAGGAGACGATCAAGCTGATCAATCGCCTCCGGGATATCCTGGCCAGCGAACGCCTGATGCTCAACGTGATCAAAGAAGAGCTCCTTTCGATCAAAACCTCTTATGGGGATGAGAGACAGACGGAGATCGTGGACGTCGCCCCGGAGATCCGGATCGAAGACCTCATCGCCGAGGAGGAGATGGTGGTCACCATCACCCACTCCGGGTATATCAAGCGAAATCCCATCAGTCTTTATCGGAGCCAGCACCGGGGCGGAAAGGGGAAGGTGGGGATCAACGTGAAGGAGGAGGACTTCGTCGAAGACCTCTTCATCGCCTCGACCCATGACTACCTCCTCTTTTTCACCGACGCGGGAAAGATCTACTGGAAGAAGGTCCACGAAATTCCCCAGGCGGGCCGCTTGACCCGGGGAAAGGCGATCGTCAATCTCCTCAACCTCGGCCCGGAGGAGAAGGTGACGACGATCCTCTCCCTCAAAGATTTTGCCCCGGGCAAGTTCATCACCTTTGCGACCAAAAACGGGACGATCAAGAAGACCGCCCTCGAGGCCTACAGCAACCCCCGATCCGGAGGCATCATCGCCATCGGCCTCGACGAAGGGGACGAACTCATCTCCACCAAATTGACCGATGGGAAACAGCACCTCTTCATCGGAACGAAACTGGGCAAGGCCATCCACTTCCCCGAAAACCAGGTCCGGGAGATGGGCCGGACGGCACGGGGGATTCGCGGGATCCGCCTGGCCAAAGGGGATGAGGTCGTCGCCATGGAGGTGGTCCATCCCCACACCTCCTTGTTGACGGTCACCGAAAACGGTTATGGAAAACGATCGATGGCCTCGGAATATCGGATTCAGAACCGAGGGGGGAGTGGAATCTTCACCGTCAAGAGGACGAAGAAGACCGGGGATGTCGTCGGCATTAAGTCGATTACCGACGAGGATGAACTCATGATCATCTCCAATAAAGGAAGGATCATCCGGTTGAGGGCGGCCGACATTCCTATCCAGGGAAGAAGTACCCAGGGCGTAAGGCTCATCACCCTCGAAGAATCGGAACGGGTGGTGGCCGTGGCCAAACTGGCCGAAAGAGATTAAAAAAGACTTGATTTTTTTTTTAATTAGGGTTATTGGTATTTCGGTTTCCAGAGAGATTGCTTCGTCCACAAAACCAATCCCCTCAGATACACAATTAAATCATTTTTCCACAATTGTGGAAACGCTGTGAAAAAAGCTATATAATTTGTTCAAATGATTTGTTTTTTTCTTTCGGGGTATTTCCTGCCTAACCCCTAAAATCTTCTTCTTATGCCCGATACCATCCGCGTCGAATCCAAGGATGATCTGTGGTCTAAAGTCTCTGCCCTTCTGAGAGAGAGGATCGGCCAACAGAATTTCGACATCTGGATCAAACCCGTTCACCTCCGATCGTTGGAGGGTGAGAAGGTCGAAGTGGAGGTGCCCAACCGCTTCTTCAAGGAGTGGATCCAAGAACACTACTCGACCCAGATCAAGGAAGCCATCTCCTTTTTGACCCAGAGGTCTTTTAATCTCCAATTTCGAATCAAAAATGAGCCCCCTCCTTCTCGGGCGGCCACGAAAGGGTTTAATGCTTCTGAAAATCCATTGCCTTTTACCTCCTCCCCGCCGAGATCTCCCTTCAACCCGAAATATACCTTTGAGAACTTTGTGGTGGGGCCGGGCAACCAATTCGCAAACGCGGCCTGCCTGGCCGTGGCCAATGTGCCGGCTAAAAATTACAACCCCCTTTTCATCTATGGGGGCGTGGGATTGGGAAAAACCCACCTCCTTCATGCCATCGGGAACCATATCCTCCAGCACCGGGTCATCCCCGACCTGAAGAAGATCTGTTACACCTCTGCGGAGGAATTCACCAACGAAATGATCAACTCCATCCGGTTTGAAAAGATGGAGGAGTTTCGAAATAAATATCGACGGATGGACA
The DNA here is from genome assembly GCA_026415035.1 of Thermodesulfobacteriota bacterium. NCBI lineage: Bacteria > Pseudomonadati > Thermodesulfobacteriota > Thermodesulfobacteriota bacterium. Next base: position 55,511 of record JAOAHX010000010.1, read on the forward strand.
TCCTCCTGATTGACGATATTCAATTCATCGCGGGTAAGGAGAGAACCCAGGCTGAATTTTTTCACACCTTCAATTCCCTATATGAGGCGAGAAAACAGATCGTCGTGACGAGCGATAAATTCCCAAAAGACATCCCCCATTTCGAAGAACGTCTCCGATCCCGTTTCGAGTGGGGGTTGATCGCCGACATCCAACCGCCGGATATCGAAACCAAGGTGGCGATCCTCCGAAAGAAGGCCGAGATCGAAGGGATTCAACTTCCCAATGACGTCGCCTTCTTCCTCGCCTCCCAGATCGACTCCAATATTCGAATGCTGGAAGGATGCCTCATTCGGATCGGGGCCTTTGCCTCCCTCTCCCAAACTCACATCGACCTTCCGATGGCCAAAGAGGTCTTGAAGAATATCATTAAACCCAGGGAGGAGTCGGTCTCCATCGAGGCGATCCAGAAGGTGGTGGCCAACCATTTCAATCTGAGGCTATCCGATTTTAAAGTGAAACGGAAGAACAAAGGATATGTTTTGCCCCGGCAGATTGCGATCTATCTGGCTCGAAAAATGACCAACCTCTCTCTGATTGAGATCGGAGAAAAGTTCGGAGGCAAAGATCATTCCACCGTCCTCCACTCCATCAAAAAGGTGGAGGAAAGGATGGCCGAGGATCCCTCTTTCAAAGAGAAGATCGATCATCTGATGAGTCGAATTCCATCTTAAAAGGATGTGGAGATCTTGTGGAACCCAGAAGGCCCGATCTTCGATTCCTTCCTTCAAACCGTCTCTTTCGTCTTTTTCAAACGAAACGAGAGGCCCCTCTTCGTTTTAAGGATCGCAGGGATCGTCCCTTTTTCCCCAATTCCACAGAAAACGATGATGAAGGTGAAAAGGCACTTTTAGAAAAGATCGGAGAAGTCAGAGGAGGAAAAGATGTCCTATTTTGAGATCCAGAAGAAGGACTTTCTCAGGGGATTAGGATTGATGCAGGGAATTGCGGGAAGGAAGACGACCCTTCCCATCCTCTCCCACATCTTTCTGGAATGGAAGGAGGACAGCCTCTTTCTGACCGGAACCGATCTTCAAACCGGCATTCAGGAAGCCCTTCCGGCCAAGGTCCACCAGAACGGGAAGGCCTCGGTCTCATCGAAAAAACTATACGAGATCATTCGGGAGCTCCCGGAGGAGACGATCCACATCCAAAAGAGAGAGAACCACTGGATCCAACTCCGATGTGGAAAGTCCCTCTTCAACCTCGCCGGATTGGATCCGGAGGACTTTCCTTCCCTTCCAACCTGGCAAGACAAACCTTGGTCGACCCATCCCCTCCGGACGGTCCGGGAGATGATCGAAAAGACCGTCTTTGCCGCCTCCAATGAGGAATCCCGGTACCATCTCAACGGGATCCTCTTCGTCCAGCGAAAGGCCGGTGGGAAGGAGACCTTAAGGATGGTGGCCACCGATGGACACCGCCTCTCTTTGATCGATCGGGAGGCCCCCACCATCCCCGGGATCGGCAAAGGGGTCATCCTCCCGAAAAAGGGGATCCTCGAAATCAAAAAGATCCTCGGAGACAAAGAAGAGGTGGAGGAGGTCGGGATCGGGTTCGATCCGACCCATGCCTTCTTTAAACTGGGGTCCTCCTTAATGGTCATCCGGCTGATCGACGGGGAGTTTCCCGATTATGAACAGGTCATTCCGAAGGAAAACGATAAAAGCCTCGTGATGAAGAAGGACCTCATCTATGGGTCGTTGAAACGGGTGGCGACCATGGCCAGTGAGAGGTCAGAAGGCATCAAGCTTTCGATTAAGAGGAATGTGATGGAACTCTCTTCGTATCATCAGGACTTCGGGGATGCGAAGGAAGAGGTGGAGATCGAGTATGAAGGGCCTCCCCTCGAGATCGGCTTCAACGCCCGATATCTGATGGAAGCCATCCAGTCCTTCGATGTCGAGGAGGTTCTCTTCGAGCTCAAAGATGATGGGAGTCCAGGAGTTCTCCGACCCTATCCTCCCCAGACCGCTCCCCAACACCTCAACATCATTATGCCCATGAGAATGTGAGCCTCTTCGTCCTCAAACGGTCTCTCACTGCCCGCTCATTGAAACCGTGGAATCTCGATTCAAGGAGAGCGCATGAACGAAGCCTCAGAACAATATACCGCAGAACAGATCAAGGTCTTGGAAGGCCTGGCGGGCGTTCGGAAGAGGCCCGCCATGTATATCGGCAATACAGGGGTTGAGGGGCTTCACCACCTCGTCCATGAGCTGGTGGATAACAGCATCGATGAGGCCTTGGCCGGATATTGCGACAAGATCGAGGTGATCCTCCATAGCGACCAGAGCGTGACCGTAAGGGACAACGGCCGAGGCATCCCGGTCGATCTTCACGAAAAAGAGAACCGCCCAGCGGTGGAAGTGGTCATGACGAAGCTCCACTCTGGCGGCAAGTTCGACAACCGCAGTTACAAGATTTCGGGGGGCCTCCATGGCGTCGGGCTCTCCGTGGTCAATGCCCTCTCCGAGTATATCGAACTCGAGATCCGGAGGGATGGAAAGATCTATCATCAGGTCTATGAAAGGGGAGAGGTCAAGACCCCCCTGGAGGTCATCGGAAAGGCGAAACATACGGGGACCCAGATCCGTTTCAAGGCAGACCCCGAGATTTTTGAGACGGTGCAGTTCAGCTTCGACCTTCTCTCCCAGAGGCTCCGGGAGCTGGCCTTTTTGAACAAAGGCCTCTCCATATCGATCGAGGATGAGCGGACGGGAAAACGTCACGACTTCTATTATAAAGGGGGGATCGTCTCTTTCGTCGAATACCTCAATCGGAACAAGAACTGCATCCATCCGAAACCCATCTACATCCACGGCGTCAAGAACGGCATCGAGATCGAAATCGCCTTCCAGTACAATGACGGGTATGCGGAGAATCTCTACTCCTTCGCCAACAACATCAACACCCACGAGGGAGGCACCCACCTGATCGGGTTCAAATCGGCCCTGACCCGGACGATCAACCAGTATGCCTCCAGCGCCAACCTCCTCAAAGGGATCAAGGAGAGCATCACCGGCGATGATACCCGAGAGGGACTGGCCGGGGTGATCAGCGTCAAGATCCCCGAGCCCCAGTTCGAGGGCCAGACCAAGACCAAGCTCGGGAACAGCGAGGTCAAAGGCCTCGTCGAAGCCCTGGTCAACGAAAAACTGGGAACCTTCTTCGAGGAGAACCCTTCCCTGGCCAGGAAGATCATCGCCAAGGTGATCGATGCCGCCCGGGCGAGGGAGGCGGCCCGGCGGGCCAGGGAATTGAGCCGACAGAAAGGGTCGCTTGAGGCCAATGCCCTTCCCGGCAAGCTGGCCGACTGCCAAGAGAAAGATCCGGCCCGGTCGGAGATCTTCATCGTGGAGGGGGACTCCGCTGGAGGGTCAGCCAAGCAGGGCAGGGACCGGACCACCCAGGCCATCCTTCCCATCAAAGGGAAGATCTTGAATGTGGAGAAGGCGAGGTTCGATAAGATGCTCGCCAACGAGGAGATCCGGCTCATCATCTCCGCCCTGGGAGCCGGGATCGGCAAGGACGACTACGATATCGATCGGATCCGTTATCATCGCATCATCATCATGAGCGATGCGGACGTCGATGGGTCCCATATCCGGACCCTCCTCCTCACCTTCTTCTACCGGCAGATGCCGGAGGTGATCGAGAGAGGCTACCTTTACATCGCCCAGCCTCCCCTTTTCAAGGTGACGGAGGGGAAGAACGAAATTTATATCAAGAACGAAGAGGAGTTCAATCGGTATCTGATGGAACGGGCCGTGGCCCGAAGCGAGGTCATCGTAGAGAGGACGAAACAGCGGCTTACGGCGAAGAAGCTCGGCGCCCTGCTGGAGAAGATCTATCGCTTCAACGAGGTTTTCCAAAAGTTCCAGAAGAAGGGGATCTCCCGGACCCTCCTCAACCTCCTCCTGGAGCAGGGGGTGCGTAGCAAAAACCTTTTCGAGGACAAAGGCAAGCTCGTGGAACTCCAAAACCAGTTAAGGAAAATGGGTTTGGAGGTCTCGGATCTTTATTGGGATGAAGAGTATAACCTCTATGGGTTTGAGGTTCAGGAATCGAACGGGGGAAAGACCCTGCGAAACCGCCTCCAGTGGGACCTCATCGACTCCGTCGAGTATCGGAACCTCTTCCAGATCTATCGGGAGATCCAGGAGATGGCCCCTCCCCCCTACCTCCTGATGGAGAAGGGAAGGGAGGTGAGGGTTGAGCGGATGGAGGACCTCCTCGAGTCCCTGAACCACATAGGGAGGGAGGGGATCACGGTTCAAAGATATAAAGGATTGGGCGAGATGAACCCCGAACAGCTCTGGGAGACGACCATGAACCCGGAGAAGCGGACCCTCCTGAAGGTGAAGGTAGAGGATGCGATCGAGGCAGACGAGATCTTCAGCATCTTGATGGGGGATGAGGTGGAACAGCGGAGGAGGTTCATCGAGGAGAATGCCCTCTTCGTCCAGCGCCTCGATATTTAACCCTAAGGGGGCAACCCGGAGGCCTCCCTCGGGACGGATGGAGAGATGCTCATCGTCGGGGTGACCGGAGGTGCGGGGAGCGGAAAGACGACGGTCAGCCGGATCTTCCAAGAGGAAGGCGCCTATGTCATCGATGCCGATCAGATCGCCCGGGAACTCGTCCAACCCCGGCGGCAGGCCTGGAGAGAGATTGTCCGGGCCTTCGGGAGGGCCATTCTCCGAGAGGATGCGACGATCGACCGGAAACGGTTGGCGGAACTGGTCTTTTCCGACCCCGAGCGGAGGGAGGTTTTAAACCGGATCCTCCACCCCCGGATCAAACGAGCCATGGAAAAGAAGGTGAGGCTGATCGGCCGTCGGGATCCCCAGGCCATCGTCATCCTCGACGCGCCCCTGTTGATCGAGACCGGGTTGGATCGGGAGATGGACCGAGTGATCGTCGTCACCTCGAAGGTGAGGCAGCAGATCGAAAGATTGAAGAGGAGGGCTTCGTTGACCGAAGAGGAGGCCAGGAGGATCCTCCGTTCCCAAATGAGGATCGGAGAGAAGGTGAAGAAGGCCGACCATGTGATTCGAAACGAGGGTGAGTTGGAGGAGACCCGAAGAAAGGCGAGGGAGGTCTTTCAAGAGCTGAAGCGCCTCGCCAAAGGAGAAGGGGCTCCCAAGGGAACTTCACCATCGATCCGGAGGGGCCCGTGATTTGGCCACCGCTCCGGAGAGATAGGTCTCGAACCCAATGAAGGAGGAAAAAGGACAGCCTATGGACATCAAAGAATTGAAGAAGATGAAGATCAATGAGTTGACCAAGATCGCCCGAGAGCTCAACGTGGAAGGGGCAAGCGGGATGAGAAAACAGGACCTCATCTTCGCCATCCTCCAGGCCCAGACCGAGAAGAATGGCCTGATCTTCGGAGAGGGGGTGCTGGAGATCCTTCCCGACGGATTCGGGTTCTTGAGGGCACCCGATTATAACTATCTGCCCGGCCCGGATGACATCTATATCTCGCCCTCCCAGATCCGGCGATTCAACCTACGAACGGGCGACACGGTTTCGGGCCAGATCCGGCCTCCCAAGGACACGGAGCGATATTTCGCCATGTTGAAGGTGGAGATGGTGAACCACGAAGATCCAGAGGTGGCCCGGGACAAGATCCTCTTCGACAACCTGACCCCTCTCTATCCCATGGAGAGGATCCGCCTCGAGGTGGAGGATGATCCGACGAATTACTCGGCTAGGGTGATGGATCTCCTCACCCCCATCGGAAAGGGACAGCGGGGGCTCATCGTGGCGGCTCCGAGAACGGGCAAGACGATGCTGCTGCAGACCATCGCCCATAGCATCACAAAGAATCACAAAGAGATCACCTTGATCGTCCTCCTCATCGACGAACGGCCCGAGGAGGTGACCGACATGGAACGCTCCGTCGATGCCGAGGTCATCAGTTCCACCTTCGATGAGCCGGCCCAGCGCCATATCCAGGTGGCGGAGATGGTGATCGAGAAGGCCAAGAGGCTGGTGGAACATAAGAGGGATGTGGTCATCCTTCTCGACAGCATCACCCGTCTGGCCAGGGCCTACAATACCGTCGTTCCTCCCAGCGGAAAGATCCTCTCCGGAGGCATCGATGCCAACGCCCTACAGAAGCCCAAACGATTCTTCGGGGCGGCGAGGAATGTCGAGGAGGGAGGGAGCCTCACGATCATCGGGACCGCCCTGATCGATACCGGAAGCCGGATGGACGAGGTGATCTTTGAGGAGTTCAAGGGGACGGGAAATATGGAGATCAACCTCGACCGACGACTGGTGGACCGCAGGGTCTTCCCCTCGATCGATATCCAGCGTTCCGGCACCCGAAAGGAGGAGCTCCTTCTGGATCCAAACGATCTGAACCGCATCTGGCTTCTGAGAAAGGTGCTGCAGCCCATGAACCCGGTCGACAGCATGGAGTTTCTGCTCGAGAAGATGCGGGCCACCAAGAACAACCGGGAGTTCCTCGATTCGATGAATCAATGAGGAAGGCCGTCCCATTGATTCTCCCTTTCAAATCGGTTAAATAGAACCCTGGAGGCGTACGAGATGAAGAAGGATATCCACCCCAAGATGTACGATACGGTGATCAAGTGTGCCTGCGGCGCGACCTTCGAGACCCAGAGCACGAAGAAGGAGATCCATGTGGAGATCTGCTCGAATTGCCATCCCTTCTTCACAGGGAAGCAGAAGTACGTGGACTCTGCTGGGAGGATCGAACGGTTTAAAAAGAAGTACGGAGAGCCGGTTGAGAAGAAAGCCTGAGAGATCGACCCTCCCTCCCCACCCCCGACGGGATGGTTTTCCCTTTTGGGAAAACCCTTTCCCACTCCCGAGGATTTTCATCCATCCCTGTAGCGATTTCCTCAGTCGTCATTAGTGTCCCCGGAGAAGACCGAGGCCTTTGGGAAAGGCGGCTTCAAGGGACCCGACCCCCCGGCGCTGCCTTGGTTAAGAGAAGAGGCTTGAAGGCCATGGAACTCCCTTTCATGGGAGAGAGGTTTGGGAAGAGGAGATGTTCGAGAAATTGGAAGAGGTGGAGCGCCGGTATGAGGCGCTGACCCACCTTCTGAGCCGGCCCGAGGTGATCGGCAACCAGGTCGAGCTCCAGAAGGTGGCCAAGGAGTTTTCCGAAATCGGGAAGGTGGTCGACCTCTACCGGAGATGGAAGAGGGTCGAAGAGGAGATCAAGGAGAACCGCCTCCTCCTTGCCGAGAACGAAGACGAGGAGATGAAGGGCTTAATCAAGGAGGACCTTCTCCAGCTCGGCGAGGCCAAGGAGAGGCTCGAGAAGGAGTTGAGACAGGCCCTGCTTCCGAAAGACCCCAACGATGAGAAGAATATCCTCCTCGAGATCCGGGCGGGAACCGGGGGAGACGAGGCGGCCCTCTTCGCCGCCGACCTCTTTCGGATGTATGCCAGATATGCGGAGAAGAACCGCTGGCGCGTGGAGATCATGAGCCAGAATTTGACCGGCGTGGGCGGGTTCAAAGAGGTCATCGCCCTGATCGAGGGCAAGGGGGTCTACAGCCGATTGAAATACGAAAGCGGTGTCCACCGGGTTCAGAGGGTTCCGGTCACCGAGGCCCAAGGCCGGATCCACACCTCCACGGTCACCGTGGCGATCCTGCCGGAGGCGGAGGAGGTGGAGGTGGAGATCGATCCCAACGACCTCCGGATCGACATCTTTCGTTCGTCAGGCCCGGGAGGTCAGAGCGTCAATACGACCGACTCCGCCGTCCGGATCACCCACCTTCCGACGAATATCGTCGTCACCTGTCAGGACGAGAAATCCCAACACAAGAACAAGGCCAAGGCCCTGAAGATCCTCCGGGCGAGGCTCCTCGATCAGGCCCGACAGCAGAAGGAGAAGGAGATCTCCGAACAGCGGAAGAGTCAGGTCGGCACGGGGGAGCGGAGCGAGCGAATCCGGACCTACAACTTTCCTCAAGGTCGGGTGACCGACCACCGGATTGGCCTCACCCTCTACCGGTTGAACGAGATCTTAGACGGAGACCTCGACGAGATCCTCGATGCCTTGATCACCCACTATCAGGCCGAGGCGCTCAAAGGTTAAAGGGGGCCGGAGGGATCGGGGGATGACGATCCTGGAGGCGCTCAGGCAGACGATCGATGCCCTGAAAGATCGGGGGATTGAGAACCCAAGGTTGGAGGCCGAGCTTTTATTGGCCCACTCCCTTGGCCTCAGCAAAGAGAAGCTCTATACCTGCCTTCGAGACCCGATGCCGGAGCCGAGGAAGGAGACGTTGGGAGAGTTGGTCCGACGGAGGACCTGCCGAGAACCCCTTCCGTATATCTTGGGCCGTCAGGAGTTCTGGTCGATCGACCTGAAGGTCGATCCCCGGGTCCTCATCCCGAGGCCCGAGACCGAACACCTGGTAGAGGAGGCCCTTGTGATCCTGAAGTCCCTTTCCTCTCCAAGGGAGCCGGTGGTGTTGGAATTGGGGACGGGAAGCGGCGCGATCGCCATCTCCCTCGTCAAAGAGGCAAAGGAGATCTTTCTCGTGGCGACCGACATTTCGGAGGAGGCGCTGAAGGTGGCTCGGGAGAACGCCGAAGGGGCTTCGGTCTCTAACCGGATCCGATTTGTGAGGGGTGATCTTCTTCAACCTTTTCTTCCGAGAGGCGGCTTCGATCTGATCCTCTCGAACCCTCCTTATATCCCCGAGCCTGCGATCGAGGGGCTGATGCCCGAGATTAGGCATTACGAGCCCCTGATCGCCCTGAGGGGAGGTGAGGACGGTCTCGATTTTTATAGACGCTTGATCCCCCAGTGTCCCTCCTATCTCAGGGAGGGCGGCTGGCTCCTTCTCGAAGTGGGAAGCCAACAGGCGGGGATCGTTTTGAAGATGATGGAGGAGGACGGCCGATATCAGCTCGTGGAGATCCTCAAAGACCTTTCCGGACGTGAAAGGGTGGTGAAGGCCCAGCGGCGGAGGACCTTAAATGGGTTGCCCCAAGCGGGGTGAGAACGAATCTTCCTTCTTTTTTAGACCTCCAGAGGAAACGGGGATGGGGTTTTGACATGGACAAGATCGTCATCCAAGGCGGCGAAAGATTGATTGGAGAGGTGGAGATCAGCGGGTCGAAGAATGCCTCCCTCCCGATCTTCGCGGCCACACTCCTAACCGAAGGGGAGAGCCGCCTTTACAACGTCCCCAAGTTGAGGGATATTGTCACCATCGGAAAGGTTTTACAGAATCTGGGCGTCAAGGTCATCGAGGAAGACGGGGTCTATCGGGTCGATGCCACGGAGATTACGAACGATGAGGCCCCTTACGATTTGGTCAAGACGATGCGGGCCTCCATCCTCGTCTTGGGACCTCTTCTGGCTCGGAGACGAAAGGCGAGGGTCTCCCTTCCCGGAGGTTGCGCCATAGGTGCCCGGCCGATCAACCTCCATCTGATGGGCCTGGAGGCCATGGGCGCCAAGATCGATCTCCGGAGGGGGTATGTGGAGGCCGAGGCCGACCGGTTGAGAGGCGCCACGATCACCTTCGACACCGTCACCGTGACCGGGACTGAGAATCTGATGATGGCCGCCACATTGGCCGAGGGGAAGACCGTATTGCGGAATGCGGCCATGGAACCGGAGGTGGTCGATCTGGCCCATTTCTTGAGGAAGATGGGGGCGAAGATCGAAGGAGCGGGCACCGCCGTCATCGAGATCGAGGGGGTGGAGGGCCTCCATCCGGCGGAGCATACCGTCATCTCCGACCGAATCGAGGCCGGGACCTTGATGGTGGCAGCCGGATTGACGCGAGGCCACATCAAACTGCTTAGGTGTCCCATTCACCATATGGAGATCGTCGTCCATAAACTCCGCGAGACGGGGATGGAGATCGAGCCCGAGGCCGATGGGGTGAGGGTGGTGGGGACGAGAAGGATCCGGAGCGCCGATATCAAGACCCAACCCTATCCAGGATTTCCGACAGATATGCAGGCCCAGTTCATGAGCTTGATGTCCCTCGCCAGGGGGTTGAGCGTCATCACGGAGACGATCTTCGAAAATCGCTTCATCCACGTGAACGAACTTCAGAGGATGGGCGCCGACATCCGGATCCACGGAAATACGGCGATCATCCAGGGGGTGGAGCGTTTGAGCGGGGCCCAGGTCATGGCGACCGATCTGAGGGCAAGCGCCTCCCTGGTGCTTGCAGGTCTGGCGGCAGATGGGACAACGGAGATTTCGAGGGTTTACCACCTGGATCGGGGGTATGAAGGCCTCGACCGAAAATTGGCCAAACTCGGGGCCAACATCCGGAGGGTGCCTGAAGGAGGTTGAGGGCTTGGTGGCGGGAGAAAGGGTTCGTGAGAATGGGCTTTACCGTCAGGGTGCTTCGATCGGGTGAGAAGGATTTCGAACAATATCTCCGGAGGTTGGAGCGGAGGATGGTCGAGGACCCATCCTCCCTCGAGAAGAAGGTCCGCTCCATCCTGAACGACGTGAGGAAGCACGGCGATCGTGCCTTGATCGAATATACGTCCCGTTTCGACCAGGTTCGACTCCGTCCCGAACAGATCGAAGTGAAACCCGAGGAGGTGAGGGAGGCCCGAAAGAAGGTCTCCGCGGATTTCTTAGGGACGCTTAGGAGGGCCTGCCAACGGATCCGGACCTTTCACCGGCTCTCGAAGCGAAGCGAGAGGCTTCGATGGATCGAGAAAGGAATCCGGATCGAACAGGTGACGAGACCCCTTGAGAGGGTCGGGATCTACATCCCGGGAGGGAAGGCCTCCTACCCTTCGACCGTCCTGATGGCCGCCCTCCCTGCCAGGGTGGCGGGGGTAAAAGAGATCGTGATGACGACCCCGCCTCATTTGGGAGGGCTCAGCCCGGCGGTGCTCGCGGCGGCCGACCTTGCGGGCGTGGACAGGGTCTTCAGGGTGGGAGGCGTTCAGGCCATCGGGGCCTTGGCCTACGGCACCGAGACGGTTCCAAAGGTGGATAAGATCGTGGGCCCGGGAAACCGCTATGTGGCGATCGCCAAAAGGCTCGTCTACGGTTCGGTCGATCTGGATATGGTGGCCGGGCCGAGCGAGATCGTCATCATCTCGGACGGAGAGGTCCCGGCCTCCTTTGTGGCCGCCGACCTGCTCTCGCAGGCCGAACATGACGAAGCCGCCCTTTCTCTCCTCATCACTCCCTCGGAGGCCTTCGCCGAAGGCGTGAGGGGAGAATTGGAGAGGCAGTTGGGGGAGCTTCGGAGGGCGAGGATTGCCCGCAGAAGCCTCCGGCAACGAGGCGCCATCCTGATCGTTCGAGATCTTGAGGAGGCCATCGGGGTGGCCAACCGGATCGCGGCCGAACACCTCGAACTCTGCCTAAGGCATCCCCGCCGGCTCGTCGGCTCGGTGATCCATGCAGGAGCGGTCTTTCTCGGCCCCCATACGCCGGAGGCGATCGGAGACTATCTCGCAGGTCCGAACCACATCCTTCCCACTGCGGGGGCAGCCCGCTATGCCTCGGCCCTGGGGGTGGCAGATTTTCAAAAGAGGATCAACCTGATGGAATTCAGCAGAAAGGCCTTGGGTCGTTTTGAGGATGATGTGAGGCGGCTGGCCGAGTGGGAGGGGTTGGAAGGCCATTACCGTTCCTTAAAGGTAAGAGGCCTGGGAAGGTGAGGGGAGAGGAGGGCGAAGGTGAAGGAGGATCGAAGGGCAGAGGTGAGGCGGAAGACGAAGGAGACGGAGGTCCATCTCAAGATCAATTTGGATGGCTCCGGCGCCCATTCGATCCGGACCGGCCTTCCCTTCTTCGATCACATGCTCAGTCTTTTGGTTTACCACGGCCGTATGGATCTCACGTTGAAGGCGGAAGGCGACCTCCAGGTGGATGCCCACCATACGGTCGAGGACGTGGGGATCTGTCTTGGCGAGGCGATCCGCAAGGCCCTTGGCGAGGCCAAAGGGATCATGCGATATGGATGGGGCATGGTTCCGATGGACGAGGCCTTGGTCTCGGTGGCCCTCGATCTCTCGATGAGGCCCTTCCTCGTCTACCATGTGAAGCTGAGGCGGTCGAGGATCGGGACCTTCGATCTCGAACTGGTCGAGGAGTTTTTAAAGGCCCTGACCCATCAGGCGAGGATGACCTTGCATGTCAACCTCCTCTATGGGAGGAACAGCCATCACATGGTCGAATCGATTTTCAAAGGCCTGGGAAGGGCGTTGAGGGAGGCGATCTCAAGGGACGAGCGGACCATGGGGGTCCCCTCGACCAAGGGCGTCCTGTAAATCGAACAGGTCAACGATGAAGCCAAAGATCGCGATCGTCGATTACGGCATGGGGAATCTGCGAAGCGTTCAGAAGGCCTTCGAACGGGTCGGATTCGAGGCCCATCTCGCCCATCACCCTCGGGAGATCCAGGACGCCTCGGCCATCGTCCTGCCCGGGGTCGGCGCCTTCCGGGATGCGATGGAGAACCTGCGGAGGTTCGGATTCATCGAACCCATTCTTCGATCCATCGAGGGGGGCAAGCCCTATCTCGGCATCTGTTTGGGCCTTCAGATCCTCTTCACGGAGAGCGAGGAGTTCGGGCCCTGCAGGGGCCTCGATCTCGTTAAAGGGAGGGTGGTGAGGTTTCGACCCGATGGGGAGCATAAGGTGCCGCACATGGGTTGGAATTCGATCGAAATGAGGAAGGAGGCGCCTCCCCTTCGGGGAGTGGAGAGCGGGTCGTACGTCTACTTCGTCCACTCCTACTACGTCCTTCCGGAAGAGGAGGAGTGGGTCTCCACCCTCACTCCATACGGGGTCCTCTTTGCTTCGAGCATCTCCAAGGAGAACATCTTTGCCACCCAGTTCCACCCGGAGAAGAGTCAGAGGATCGGATTAAAGATCTTGGAAAATTTTGTAAAATCCATCTGATCCGCCGGCCGTGAGCCCCCGTGTCGGCGAGGCCGAAGGGGCAAGGTCAAGGCGAAGAAGGAGCGATGGATGAACGAGGTAAGCGTCGGAGCGATTCGAATCGGAAAAGGAAACCCCCTCGTCCTGGTCGCAGGGCCCTGCGTGATCGAGGCCGAATCGGTTGTCCTGGAGATTGCGGAGACCTTGAAGGAACTCTGTCAACGTATGGAGATCCCCTTGATCTTCAAGGCCTCCTATGAGAAGGACAACCGGAGCTCGGAGAAGTTTTACAGGGGACCCGGGCTTAGAGAGGGGCTGAAGATCTTGTCGAAGGTGAAGGAGCGCTTCGATCTTCCGGTCCTTTCCGATGTCCACCGGATGGAGGACATCGACCAGGCCAAAGAGGTGTTGGACATCATCCAGATCCCTGCCTTCCTCTGCCAACAGACCAGCCTCCTGCTAAAGGCGGGCGAATCCGGCAGGGGGATCAATATCAAGAAGGGCCAGTTCCTCGCTCCGGAGAACATGGCGGCCGCGGTGAAGAAGGTCTATAGCACGGGCAATTCCCAGGTCCTTCTGACGGAGCGGGGGACCTGTTTCGGATATAATAAGTTGGTCTCGGACCTCTGCGCCATCCCCATCATGCAGGGGATCGGTTGTCCGGTCCTCTTCGATGCGACCCATATCGTGAGGAATTATGGCATCCCGAGCGACGACCCGAAGGGAGGCAGCCCCCAGTATGTCCCCCATCTCGTTCGGGCAGCCGTGGCCGTAGGGTGCAACGGCCTCTTCCTCGAAACCCATCCCAGACCGGCAGAGGCCCTATGCGACGCTTCGAGCATGATCCCCCTCCATGAGATGGAAGGGATCCTCCTGCAGAGCAAGGCCATTCACCGCTTGGTCAGAGAGTGGGGGATCGTTTGAGAAGAAAACGTCCGGGATTCGGATTTCCTACTTCATTCTGACGGAGAGGAGGGCTCAGCGTGAAGATCTTTCTCGATACGGCCAATCTCGAAGAGATCCGGAAGGCCAATGCCCTGGGGTTGGTCGATGGCGTCACCACCAACCCGACTTTGCTCGCCAAAGAGGGGGAGGCCCCAGAGACCCTGATTCGGAAGATATCGAAAGAGGTGAACGGACCGGTCAATGTGGAGGTCACTGGCCTCACCTGCGAGGAGATCCTAAAGGAGGCCAGAACGCTGGCCACCTGGGGGGACGAGATCGTGATCAAGATCCCCATCAATCCCGAAGGCCTGAAGGCGGTGAGGAGCCTCTCGGCGGAGGGAATTCCCACCAACGTTACCCTCATCTTCTCGCCGGCCCAGGCCCTGTTGGCGGCAAAGGCGGGCGCAACCTATATCTGCCCGTTCTTGGGGAGGCTCGATGATGTCAGCTTTGACGGCCTCGAACTGGTCCAACAGATCCGGGAGATCTATGACAACTATGAGGAGCTGGAGACCCGGATCATCGTGGCCAGCGTCCGAAACCCCATCCACGTGATCGAGGCCGCGCGCATGGGTGCGGAGATCGTGACCCTCCCTCCGCCGATCCTTTACCAGATGTTCAAACACCCCCTCACCGATAAGGGGATCGAGCAGTTTTTGGAGGATGCCAAAAAGATCGGGGCCAAGACATGACCTTCGCTCATTTTTCGAGACAGAGAGGGCCCAGGAAGGCCCGAACCCTTTTTCATTACGGGGCAGGCCTGATCCTGATCAGCTCCATCCTATTTCAAAGCTTAGATGCCCTCGGTCAGCAGATGCCTCGTCTCGTGATCCTGCCCTTCTTCGTGGAGCGAGAGGCCTCCTGCCCGGTCTGCAAGGTCGTCTTTAGGAGGGGGGAGATCCATTTCTCCGGCCCCGGCACGGCGACCCGCCTCCTCTATCAAAAGATCGGGGCGATGGGGAGCTTCGCTCTCATTCCACAGGAAAGGGTGGAGGAGGCCCTCTCCTCCCATAGCCCACGGGCCTTCGAAGAGGAGCCTCGCTCCTCCTCGATTGAACTGGGAAAGGAGCTCCGGAGCGATTTTGTGTTGGTCGGGTTCCTCTTCCGGTTCGAAGAGAGGGTCGGCTCTTCGGTGGGCGTGGAGCGGCCAGCCTCCGTGGGGTTCGATCTTCATCTCTTTCGGGTGAAGGACGGGAAGGAGGTCTGGAGGGGCCGCATGGATGAGACGCAGCGACCCTTGAGCGAGAATCTCTTCAAGATGGGCTCCTTCTTCCGGAGAAAGGCCCGGTGGCTTACGGCCGAGGAACTGACCCGCGTGGGGATGGAGGAGGTTTTCAGGCGATTTCCTGGCGGGAAAGAGCTGGAGGAGAGAAGATGATCGTCATCCCTGCGATCGATCTGAAGGATGGAAAGTGCGTGAGGCTCATCCAGGGGAGGATCGATCAGGAGACGATCTATTCCGAGGACCCCGTCGAGATGGCCAGATACTGGGAGGCCAAGGGCGCAGAGAGGCTCCACCTGGTCGATCTCAACGGCGCCATCATCGGCAGGCCTTTCCATCCCCATCTGATCGAGGAGATCCTTCGATCCATCCGGATCCCTGTCGAGATCGGAGGGGGAATTCGGGAGATGGCCACGATCGAGCACTACCTCCGATGCGGTGCCCGCTGGGTCATCCTCGGAACGGCTGCCCTCAAAAACCGTCCCTTCCTCGAGGAGGCCTGCCGTGAGTTTCCCGATCGGGTTATCCTCGGCCTCGACGCAAAAGGGGGGAAGGTGGCGGTCGAGGGGTGGGGAGAGGTGAGCTCCCTCTCCGCAAGGGAGCTGGTCGGCCAGGTCGAAGGGATCGGCCTTGCGGCCATCATCTTCACCGACATCAACAGGGATGGGATGGCCTCGGGTTTGAATCTCGAGGCCACGAGAGAGCTGGCCCGTTCCACTTCCATTCCCGTCATCGCCTCGGGCGGGGCCTCCAGGATCGAAGAGATCGAGGCGCTGATGGCCCTCGAGCCCGAGGGCGTGATCGGGGTCATCGTGGGTCGGGCCCTTTATACAGGTGCGATCGATCTGAAAGAGGCCCTCGAGCTCACTCAAAGGAAAGCGGGAGGGGCGGGTTTGGGGAGATGTTAGCGAAACGGATCATCCCCTGTCTCGACGTGAAAGATGGACGGGTCGTGAAAGGAACCCGTTTCGTCGACCTGAAGGACGCAGGCGATCCCGTCGAGAACGCAAAGGCCTACGATGAGCAGGGCGCCGACGAGATCGCCTTCTTAGACATCACCGCGAGCCATGAGAAGAGGGATATCCTCATCGACCTCGTCCGACGGACCGCCGAGGAGGTCTTTATTCCCCTCGTCGTGGGAGGCGGGGTGAGAGACCTGGAGGATATCCGGAACCTTTTGATGGCCGGGGCGGACAAGGTCTCGATCAACACCGCCGCGGTCCAAGACCCTTTTCTGGTGGAAAGGGCCTCGAAGCGTTTCGGAAGTCAGTGCATCGTGATCGCCATCGATGCCAAGCGGAGAGGGTCGGGCTGGGAGGTCTATACGCATGGTGGGAGAACTCCCACTGGGATCGATGCGATCCAATGGGCGATGAGGATGGAGGCCCTGGGCGCGGGCGAGATCCTTCTGACCAGCATGGACCGGGACGGGACGAAGGAGGGCTACGATATCGAACTGACCCGGACCGTTGCCGAAAGCGTGAGCATCCCGGTCATCGCCTCGGGAGGGGTCGGAACCCTCGAACACCTTTACGAGGGACTCGTCCTTGGAAAGGCGGATGCCGTTCTTGCGGCCTCGATCTTCCACTACCGGGAATATACCATCCCGAGGGTCAAAGCCTACCTAAAAGAGAGGGGCATCACGGTGAGAATGTAGAGAGAGGGATCGAAGGGTGGATCGATTCATCCTCTTGCTGGGCACGGGCCTCGGCACCGGTTACGCTCCCTTCGCTCCAGGCACGATGGGGACGCTCCTGGCCATCCCACTCTATTATGGGCTCTCAGAAATTCCCTCCCCCCTCTACGAACTCACGCTGGCCGGCCTTTTCTTTCTCTCCGTTTGGGTGGCTGAGAAGGCCGGCGCCCTTTTGGGTCAAAAAGATGACCCCAGGATCGTCATCGACGAGATCATGGGCTTCTTCGTGACGACCCTCTGGATGCCGAAAACGGTCCTGTTCATCCTCGTCGGCTTCGTCCTCTTTCGTTTTTTCGACATCCTGAAACCCCCTCCGATCCGTCTGATGGAGAAGATGAGAGGGGGCTATGGAGTGGTCCTTGATGATGTCGTGGCTGGCCTCTATGCCAACCTCCTTCTCCATTGGACCGCTTGGATCGCTCCTTCTTTTCAGGCCTTCCTCCCTTAGGGATTCGGGGGAGGTTCGGGGAGGCTATCGGGTGGGGAAGAGATCGTTGGAAAAAATCATCGGAGATCGTTTGCGAGAAAACGGCTGGACCCTCTCCGTCGCCGAATCGTGCACCGGAGGGCTGATCTGCGACCGGATCACGGATGTCCCTGGGAGTTCAGACTACTTCCTGGGCGGGATGGTCAACTACAGCAATGAATCGAAGGCGAAGCACTTGGCGGTGCCGAAGAAGGAGATAGGTAGGTACGGGGCAGTGAGCGCCCAGGTGGCCAAAAGGATGGCCCAAGGCGTTCGAAAGGCCTTTGGCACCACCTTTGGGTTATCCACCACGGGCATCGCCGGTCCCACCGGAGGAACAAGGGAGAAACCGGTCGGCCTCGTCTTCATCGGGGTGGCCCATGGGAGAAAGGCAGAGGTGATTCGGTTGAAGCTGAAAGGTTCGAGGAGGGAGATCAAAGAGAAGTCGGCCGAAGAAGGCCTCCGCTTCCTTTGCAGGATCCTTTTCCAAGGCCAGCCCTAAGAGATCCCATAGGAAGGGGGGCTTCGGAAGCCGAAGCGAACCCCTACGCTGGCCATCGCCTGATTTGCAACCTTTCGGGAAAGGCTCTGGAAGTGGTCTTTTCTCGAGGGGAGGGCGTTTTTCAAGAGGAGAGATACGGGATGGAGGAAAAGGCGCTCACCCCCCAGAGGGTTCGGTACTTGACGAAGGATTACTCCCGGGGATTTATCGGAGATGTGGGGTTTAAGGCGATCCGATTCGGGAGGGGTTATCTCGAATCAAGGTTAAGAATTTTTGATCGCCATCGTCAGCAAGACCATTACATCCACGCCGGGGTGATCGCGACGATGGCCGATCACACGGCAGGATATGCGGCCTTCACCCTCGTTCCCGAAGACCACAGGATCCTGACGATCGAATTCAAGATCAACTTTCTCTGGCCCGCCTATGGAAAGGCCCTCGTCTGCAGGTCGAAAATCGTCAAGGAGGGGAGGCAGATTTTGGTCGGGGAGAGCGAGGTCTTCGACCAGCGCGAGGAGGGCGAGGAGCTGGTTGCCAAGGCCATGGTCACCCTGAGGTCGATCCACCAGAGCAGGATCAAACCGGTCGGGCCGACCTCCTCCAAAAAGAAAGAGGGCAGAGCCTCATAAGGGCCTGCCCTCCCCTTCGATTTTCCAGTCCGATTCAATGGTTCATCAGATACTCGTGGATGGAGTTGGCCGCTTTCCTTCCCGCTCCCATGGCGAGGATGACGGTCGCCGAGCCGGTGACGATATCCCCGCCTGCCCAGACCCCTCTTTTGGACGTCTTTCCGGTCTCGGGATCGGTGACGATGTAGCCCCTCTTGTTCAGTTCGAGGCCTGGCGTGGTGGTGGTGAGAAGGGGGTTGGCACCGGTGCCGATGGCGACGACGGCCAAGTCGCATTCGAGCTGAAATTCCGAGCCCTTGATCGGGATGGGTCTCCGCCTCCCCGACTCGTCCGGCTCGCCCAGTTCCATGCGAAGGCACTCGACGCCCGTCACCCAGCCGTTGTCGTCTCCTAAGAACCGGACGGGGGCGGTCAGGAGGTAGAACTGGACACCCTCCTCCTCGGCATGATGGATCTCCTCGATTCGGGCGGGCATCTCCTCCCTCGATCTCCGATAGATGATGCGGACGGTATCGGCGCCCAGGCGGATGGCGGTTCGAGCCGCATCCATGGCCACGTTTCCCGCTCCGAAGACGGCCACGTTCTTCCCCCGGGCGATGGGAGTGTCGTACTGGGGAAAGAGGTAGGCCTTCATCAGGTTGGATCGGGTCAGATACTCGTTGGCCGAGTAGATGCCACAGAAATTCTCGCCGGGAATGTTTAAAAACGTCGGAAGGCCAGCTCCCAGCCCTAAGAAGACGGCATCGTACTCTTGGAGGAGTTCATCGACGGTCTCGATCCTGCCGATGACGCAGTTGCATTCGATTTTAACGCCCAACTGCTCCAGGTAGTTGACCTCGGCCTGGACGATATCCTTGGGCAGACGAAATTCGGGGATGCCGTAGATGAGGACGCCCCCTGGTTTATGGAGGGCCTCGAAGATGGTCACCTCGTGTCCCTTCAGGATGAGGTCTCCGGCCACGGTCAGGCCCGCAGGGCCTGAACCCACGACGGCCACCTTCTTCCCCGTGGACGGTGCCTTCTCTGGGATGAAGATCTGTCCCTTCTCCCGTTCCCAGTCGGCGGCAAATCGCTCGAGGCGGCCGATGGCCACCGGCTCGTCCTTCTTCCCGACGATGCAGAGCTTTTCGCACTGGTCCTCCTGGGGACAGACCCTTCCGCAGATGGCTGGCAGACTGTTCCGTTCCTTCAGTTTTCTGGCAGCGCCGACGAAGTCGCCCTCGAGGATCAGCTTGATGAAGGCCGGGATGTCGATCTCGACCGGACACCCCTCGATGCACTTCGGTTTCTTACACTGGATGCAACGGCTCGCCTCCAACTGGGCCAGCTCGGGCGTATACCCGTAAGGGACCTCGTTGAAATTCTTCGCCCTCACCTTGGGGTCCTGTTCGGGCATCTTCTGTCTCGGGATTTTCACTTTCTCCTTTTTCTCTTTTTCTTCGGCCATCTTCCTTCCCCTATCGTCCCAACTCTTTAAACCGATCCATGGAGATCTTCTCTTCGGTCAGATAGGCCCTCTGCCGTTTGATCAGCTCGTCGTAGTCGACTAAATGGCCATCGAATTCCGGGCCATCCACGCAGCAGAACATCGTCTTTCCCCCAACGGTGACCCGGCAGGCCCCGCACATCCCCGTGGCATCGACCATGATGGGGTTGAGGCTCACCATCGTCTTCACCCCGTACTCTTTCGTCATCTTGCAGAGGAACTTCATCATGGGCACCGGCCCGATCCCCACCACCAGTTTCACCTCCTTTTGCTCATCGAGGATCTTCTTGAGGACATCGGTGACGAAACCATGGTGGCCATAACTTCCGTCATCGGTCGTCACCCTCAGATCGTGGCTGGCCGCCCTCATCTCCTCCTCGAGGATGAGAAGGTCCTTGGTCCGAGCGCCGATGATGGCGATGACATGATTCCCCGCCTCCTTGAAGGCCCTGGTGATGGGATAGACCACAGCCACCCCTGTCCCGCCACCCACGCAGACCACGGTTCCGAGATTTTCGATATGGGTGGGCCTTCCGAGGGGTCCGATAATGTCTTGAATCGTATCGCCCACGTTGAAGGTTCTCAAAAGGGCCGTGCTTTTTCCGACCACCTGAAAGATGAGATCGATCGTCCCATTGACCGGATCTGTCCCGGCCATGGTCAGGGGGATTCGCTCACCGGTCTCGTTGGCCCTCAAGACGACAAATTGACCAGGTTTCGCCTTCCTGGCAATCCTTGGGGCTTCTACCTTGAAATGACAGACGGTATTTTCGGCCATCTCCCTTTTGAATGTGATCCTGAACAAGGCTCCTCCCCTTTCTGAAAAATATTTCACAAAGCCCGCTAATATATAAACCACCCCACCTCCGAAGTCAATCATCAAATTCCGACCGGTCTCATGGGCGTTTGGTCGAGGCCCCCCTAGTTTCGGAAGTTCTTGACAACCCTTAAAAATTCAATTATAAATGAAATTAACCAATTCTTGGAAAAGACGGCCTGAACTGAATAAAAAGTTTTTGGGGACCCCCAGAGACTCTTTAGGAAGTCCTGGGGGTTTTTAATTTTAAGGAGAAGAGGGGTGGGCCAGGGCGATTTCCCTCCACAACGGCCCCTCCTTCATGGAACCTTCCCTCAGGGTGAACGAGGCGAAACCTCAAAAACAGCGACGAGGCCTCTCCAAGGGAGGTCCGAGAGGTCGAAAGCGGTCGCAATCAAGCAAGAAAGAAGGGGGAACCTTTGGAAGTCAAAGTTCAGAACGATCAGATCGAACATGCGATCAAGGCCTTGAAACGACAGCTCGCCAAGGACGGCATACTCAAGGAGTTGAAGAAGAGGAGGGCCTATGAAAAGCCCTCCGTGAAGAAGAAGCGAAAACAACAGGAGGCCAGAAGGAGAAGGCAGAAGGCCGCGCGCCGACGGTTTTCGAGGTAGGGGGCTTTTCGGTCCAGGCCGGGAGGCCTTTGGGGGAAGTTACTCCGGATTGGCCGAAAGGCTATAAAAGGTTTGCTTGTAAGAGTCTCTTAAGAGGGTCAGCGACTCTTTGATCTCGTTGAAAGATCGCTTCAAGGCCTCATATCTCTGTTCCAACTCTGTCTTTTGGGCAAAGGTCTCCTCGAGCCGGGCCTGGAGTTCCCGGTTCTCCTCCCTAATATAAGAGATCTCCCGTTCATTCATCCTTCCTTTTATCTTCGAAAGTTCACTCATTTCGATCTGAGCTTCCAGCTCGCGGACTCTGGCCAAGGCCTCTTCCTTTTCGGAAAGGGCCTTTAAGAGTTCCTCCCTTGTGGCTTTCAGTTCCTGTTGCACCTCTCGGAGCTTCCGGAGGGCTTCGTCGTTTTCCTCTTTGAGGTAGGCGAGTTCGGTCTGGGCCTCTTTGTATTTCTGGAGCTCCCTTTTCTCATTCTCCAAGGCCGCTTTCAAGGCCTTATTCTCCAGGGTGAGCTGATGGAGGGTCTTCTGCTTATGGCCGAGGTCCATCTCGAGGGCCTTCTGGGTTCGGCTGGAGACGAGGAGCTGGGTATGGAGGTCTTCGATCAATTTGAGCACCTCCAGGTCTTGGCCGGGAGGGGTCTCCGAGGGAGAAGAAGGCAAAGGGGAGACCCTTTTTTCGGGGGAGGCCCGCAGGGGATCCCCTTCCAGAGGTTCCTCGGCGGAGATCTCCTCCAGAGGAAGGAATCCTTTGGAATCTTCCGGAGGGGGCGATTCGGCCGACTTCTTCATCTTGGGCATCTTCTCCGCCACGCTCCGGTCAAACCCATCGGCCGTCATCACCTGCGTCTTGATCGCCATCTTTAACGTCCTCCTCTCTGTTCTTCAGAAAAACCAGTCGGTTCGTCCCTCTCCTCCCTCACTTAAGCCTCTCTTTCATGTATTCCTCCATGGTCTTCAACATCTCGATGATCTTCTCGACCTCTGTCTTCACCTTGACGATCTCCTCGAGGACCCGGTTCGCCCGTTTCAGGTCGTACTCCAGGGCAGACCGTATCGTCAGGGAGGAACGGAGTTCGGAGTAGAGCGTATGGATTCGATCGGCGATCTCCTCCTTTCGGGACTCTTCGGCCAATCGCTTGAGGGGAGAGACCACCTTGGGCTCGGTGACGTCCCAGGGTTTTTCGATGGGATCTTTATTGTGGGTGTTGGGAAATTTTTGGGCCACATTGTTGGTGAATTCATCGGTCATGTCCGTTTCCTTTCATCCAGAAGATTTCTTCGATCAAGTCTTCGATATCCTGAGCCCCCTTCGAGGCCTGGTCGAAGAGGAAGATGGGCCTTCCCTGGCTGGTGGCCTCTGCGATCTTGGTATCCTGTCGAACGACCGTGTTGAGGAGGTACTTTTTATAGTGGGTCTCCAAGGCTTTTTTGGAGCGCCTGCAGATCCGGTGAGATTCGTTGTAGCGGTTTAGGAAGATGAAGATATTTTCGAAGACGAAGGAGAAATCCTCCTCGATGGTGGAGAGGGTTTCAAAGAGGATCTTCAGGCCATGATAGGAGAGAAAGTCGGCCAGGACCGGGATGAGGAGATCGTTGGAGGCCAGAATGGCATTGAGGTTGAGGAGGCCGATGCTGGGAGAGGCATCCATCACGATGACGTCGTAGCTCTTCTCCAGGGGTTGGAGAAGGCGTTTCAGCCGGAACTCCCTGGAGTTCATGGAGAAGAGGGAGAGCTCCACGGGCGAGAGGTTCAGGTTCGAGGGGATGATGTCGAGCGTGGCAAGATCCGTTTTGACGATGATCTTTTCGACCTCCTCCCTTTCGACCAG
This sequence comes from Thermodesulfobacteriota bacterium, assembly GCA_026415035.1. Classification (NCBI taxonomy): domain Bacteria; kingdom Pseudomonadati; phylum Thermodesulfobacteriota; species Thermodesulfobacteriota bacterium. Next base: position 78,636 of record JAOAHX010000010.1, read on the forward strand.
GGCGTTATAGAGGGTTTTGGAGTAGTGTTCGTTGTTCAGGCCCAAACACTGGGTGAGGTGTCCCTGGGGATCGAGGTCGATGAGAAGGACCCTGAACCCCATCTGGGCCAGGCGAAATCCGTAGGAGGCTGAGAGGGAGCTCTTCCCCGTCCCGCCCTTGAAGTTGAGGAAGAGCTGTTTTCGGACCGACGAGATGGGAAGGGGAAGGGAGAGGTATTGGCGATAGGCGATCACATCCTCCGGTTTATAATATCTCTCTTTCCGTTCATTCCTCTTTGCCGGCGGGAGGATGCCCAGGGACTCTTTTTCGAAGAGTTCCTCTTTTGAAATTCCGAGGAGCTTGGCGAAGACCTGGGCAGAGTAGACCCGGTCGCCCAGGATCTGGGCTTTTAACGGGGCAGAGGAACCTGAGGCAGGGGCCATCAATTTTTCGGACTCCATCTCATCCCTTGTCTGCGTGTGAGGCCTTCAGGGGCCTTTCGAGGATCCGATTTAATTCTTCCCTTGCCCACCGACGGACCTCCGGATCCGCATCTTTCATGGCCTCGAGCAGACGTTCCTCACCTTCCTCAGGGTGAGACGTGAGCAGAGAGGAGAGGGCCGCCTTTCTCACCCTTGCATCTTTATCCTTAGAGAGCGCCACGAGGATGGGAAAGTCACCTTCGACCGGATTCCATCCCAGCAGGGTGGCCACCTTTCTCCTCACCCAAGGGGACTCGTCACTTAAAAACTGCATGAGGAGGTTTAAGTCCATCTTCTCTTTGAACCGAAATATCCCTTTGAGGGCCACCAATCTGACCCTCGGGTCGGGGTCCTTCAAATACTTTTTGAGAAACGGAGAGACGATGGGATTGCCAAAGGTGATCAGCATGGAGAGGGCTTCGGCCCTCACCCCTCCGTCGGGATCGGAGAGGATTTCCTGGAGAAGGGGTACGGGAAGGGACAGGTGGGATTTTTCAAGGTAATATTTTATGGCGAGCACCCTGATCTTTGGATCAGGATGCTTGAGGTCTGATATGGCCTGCTTCAACCTCTGGAGGACCACAAGGGATTCGGAGAACTTCGACTCTAAATCCCCTCTCTCTGCAAGATCGGGTGAGGGAGATCTTGAAGCCCAGGCATTCTCTTCGGCTTCGTTCGATTTCAAATAGATCAGTCGAAAACGGTCGGTCAATTGGATTTCTCCTCGGAACCCTGCTCTTTTTGACTCCCCTTCTCTTTCCCACCGGCCTTGAAATCGAATTTCAATTGTTCAGAATATTTATCGAGAAGCATGTCCAGGGCCTCCCTCACGTAGACCGCCTGGGGAACTTTTGTCCTGTCGGAGAGCCTTTTTAAGGCCTCCACTTGATCGCTATTGATATAGATCGTTCTGGCAACCTTTGTCTGGGACAAGGATCTTCCCTCCAACAGTTTGAGTTACAATATAATACAATACATATATTGTCAAGGACAAAATTGAACACCCTATCCGCTCCCTAATCCCGTTGAATTTTAAGATTTTTTGATAACCCGGAGCTTTGTGAAGTTCCCTGCCAAGGGGATCCTACAAGGAGTTTCTTCAAAGGGTTATCCGTTATTTCCTCGGGTCTTGATCTCCAAAGGTTCGATATGGACCACCACATCGGTCACCCCTGGAAACTCCCTCTTTATTTTATTCTCAATGGCATTGGAAAGGTGGTGGGCTTTATGGACATCCATTGCTCGGTCAACGAGGACATGAAGATCCATATGGATATCATCTACCCGTCCTCTGCTCCGGATTTTATGGCATTCCTTTACCCCTCGAATCCCGAGGACGATCCTTTCCACTTCCTGGACAGGGATGGCGATGGCGTCACTGAGCACGCGGGTGGTCTCCCGGAGGATTTGGACCGCGGCATATCCGATAAAGAGGGCCACAAGAAGGGAGACGATGGGGTCGATGATGGGATAACCCAGCTTGACCGCGAGGAGGGCGATGAGGACCGAAAAGGAGGTGAGGAGGTCCGCCCGGGTGTGGAGCGAGTCGGAGAGGAGAAGATCGCTATTGAGCTCCCTTCCTTTTTTGGTTTCAAAATACACGGTCCATAGATTGACCGTGATGGTGAGGCTCATCACCAAGAAGGAGTCGGGGCCTACGAGGGGCACCATCGGTCTCAGGAGCCTGCCGATCCCCTCTCGGATGACATTGAAGCAGAAAAGGAAGAGAAGGGCAGCGACGGCCATTGCGGTAAGGGTCTCATATTTTTTGTGGCCATAAGGATGAGTGGGATCGACGGGGCGGGAGGCCATCCAGAGGCCCAGGAGCCCCACAAGGTTGGAGGATCCGTCTGAGAGGGAGTGGAAACCATCCGCCGTCATGCTCGTCGATCGGATCCTCCACCCGTAAAGGAGTTTTACGAGGGCGACCCCCAAATTGAGGAGGAGGGTGAATAACAGAACACGGCCGATTTGGCGATAGCGGCTTCCGGTGTCCAATGCCTACTCCCGTTGGTGTCTTAAAAAACGAGCTTCTTCCATCGGCCCATCCCTTTCGAGGAGAAGGGTTCATCGAGCCGAGCTGCCTCCCTCCGAAGTAGGCCTCCTCGTTGGAGGCTGGGTTGATGGAGTCAGGGAGATGAGGCTTCCAAGAGGGCCCGTTTGATCAGGGTCTTGGTGATCTCGACCTTATAAAGATTCATCGGCAGAGGGACGGCACTTGTGACGGCCCGTTGAGCTGCAGCAGAGGCAAGCTCCTCGTCGATGGGATGGCCGATGAGGGCCTCCTCGGCGGCCTTGGCCCGAATGGGCTCCGGTGCCACACCTCCGAGGGCGATGGATGCCCCCGCACATTTTCCGTTTTCGATTCTGAGGACCGAGGCGACGCTCACGATCCCGAAGTCGACCGGTGTCCTCAAGGTGAATTTTAGGAAGCTTTGTCTGGAGCCGTCTCTGCGAATCGGGATCTGAACCTCCTTGACCACTTCCTCCGGTTCGAGAAGGGTCGAACGGGTGGCGGTTGCGGTGAAGAAGTCCTGGGCATCGATCGTCCTCTTGGAGGTGACGACCCTGGCCTCGAGGGCGGTGAGGACGACGCCGAGGTCAGAAGGGGTGACGGCGATGCAACCGCAGTGGAAGCAGCGGCTCGCTTCGGTCTCGATCTCCTTCGGGTCGAGACTTCCCACCTCCTCCTTTTCCATCGTTTTTAGACGTTCGGCGACGGACAACAGGGGAAGCCTGACCCGGGAGGCCTCAACGAAGGAGGCGCTTGCATAGGGGGATTCTGACCTCCCCGTCGAAGGGAAGAGCGATTTGCCGCTCAAGGACCTCTCGATGAGATCCGCAGCCTCCCTGGCCGAGGCGATGGCCTTTACCACCGTGGAGGGACCGCTTACGAGATCGCCCCCGGCAAAGAGGTTCTTTCCGAGCCAGAGGGCCGATGAATCCGTTTTAGACACCTTCTTTCGGAATTGGGCCGGGAGGAGAGAGAGATCTGGCTCTTCTCCCACGGCCTTGATGATCGCATCGAAGGGGGCGGTGAAATCAGAACCTTTTATGGGGATGGGCTTGGGGCGACCTGAGGCATCCGGAGGGCCAAGCCTAATCCGGATAGATTTTAGAAGGAAATCCCCTTCCCTTTTAACGATCTCCGTGGGCTGGGCAAGGAACTCGAATGCGACCCCCTCCTCAGCGGCCCTCTCCACCTCGTCCTTGAAGGCGGGCATCTCGGCCCGGGTGCGGCGATAGATCACGACCGGCTCTCCTCCAAGCCTCCGGAGGGTGCGGGCCACATCGATGGCCACATTGCCGCCTCCGATAACGGCCACCCTCTTTCCCGGGAGCTCTCGGAGCCCCTCGTTCACCCGGTTCAGGAATTGAAGGCCAGAGAGGGCGTATCGTTCGGCCTCGATGCCGAGGGGCCTCTCCTTCCAGGCCCCGGTCGCAAGGAAGACGGCATCGAAGTCTTTCATCAACGATGATAGGGGTAGCTCTTTTCCAACAGGGATGCCCACCTTGAACTTGACCCCCATCGCCTTCAAGGCCTCGATCTGCCTTCTCACGATCTCTTTGGGCAACCGGTAAGCCGGGATGCTGTAAAGAAGCATCCCGCCAGGCTCTGAAGCCCTCTCAAATACCGTGATCCGATGACCCGCTCTCCGGAGGTAGTAGGCCGCTGCCAACCCGGCAGGTCCGGAGCCGACGATGGCGATGGATCTGCCTCCCTTCTTCTTTGGTGATGCGTAAAATTCGTCCCTCCTCTCGAGGACCCAGTCGCCAAGGAAGCGTTCGATGCTCCGGATGGCGACGGGTTCATCGAATTGGGTCCGGTTGCATTCCGGCTCGCAGAAGATAGGACAGACCCTTCCCGTGATGGCCGGCATGGGATTGAAGTCAAGAAGGATCCGGGCCGCCTCCGCGAGATCGCCCCTCCTCATCTCCTTCAAGAAGGCGGGGATATTTGTATGAGCCGGACAATTTGAGGTACAAGGGTAGGACAAAAGGGGGGCTGCGCCGAATATGGAGTGATATCTGTGGTCTCCGGTCAAGGCGTTACAGAGCGTTCCCCCTTTTCGAAGGCAGAGGATCCTTCCGCCGAGGTGATCGGGATAGCGATAATACCAGCAACGGACATCCTGACAGAGATTTCCGCCGAGGGTGGCGACGTTTCGGATCTGGGGGGTGGCTACCGAGCGGGCCGCATCGACCAGGGCCTTGCAATTCTCTTTGAGCAGAGGGGAACGGACGATATCGGAGAGCTTGGTCAAGGCCCCGATCTTCACCAGACCTTTCTCCTCTTTGATGTAGTCGAGGTCTGGGAGGGTCTTGATGTTGATGACGACTTCGGGATAATCCGGAAGGCACTCCGCCTTGAGGGTCGGGATCAGGTCGGTGCCCCCTGCATTGAGGACCGCCTTTCCTTCGTACTCTTTGAGGAGGGCCGAGGCCTCTTCGACGGTCTGTGCGTGAAGATGCCTAAAGGGTCTCATCTCGGACCTCCTTTCTGACCCCCCCAGGGATCTTTCCCAGGGCCTTGAGCACCCTCTCCGGTGTGACCGGATATTCGTGCATCCAGACGCCGAGGGCGTTCGAAACGGCCATGAGCACGGCCGCCGGGCCAGGGGAGGTGGCGATTTCGCCCACGCCCACCGCATGGAACCGGTGGCTCGGGATGGGCGTTTCGAAGACGACATTCTCGATGGGAGGGAGCTCCGAGAAGGTCCGCCACTTGTAATCGATCATGTTGGCGTTGAGGATATGGCCCGTCCTCCGGTCGAGGATCGTCTCTTCGAAGATGGCGCTGTCGATGCCTCCCGAGCCGAGACATCCGTTGAGCTGGCCTTCGATGCCCAAGGGATCGATCACCTGGCCGACGTCCGTGGCATTGACGACCCTCACCAAAGTGACCTTTCCCGTCTCCGTATCGACCTCGACCTCCACAAAGCTCATCATGCAGTTCGACAGGGTGTAGTCGGGTTCGAACCTTCCGTATCCCGTGATCGTCCGGTCCACGCCGATCGCCTTCCAGGAGATCCTCCTCTCGGGTCGGCCCTTGACGAAGACGACCCCATCCTCTGTCTCGAGCTCCGATGGATCGGCCTGAAGCTTGGGAGCCAGGAGCTCGAAGAGCTTCCTCCGGGCATCCTCCGCCGCGGCGATCACCGCCCCTCCGATCGCATAGGTCCCCCTGGAACCGGCCGGTCCAAATTCATAGGGATTGATCAACGAATCGGAAGGGGTGATGGAGACCTTCTCGATGGGAATCTGCAGGACCTCGGCCACCATCCTGACGAAGTTGGTCCTCTGCCCGGTCCCGTGTTCGGTGACGCACGAAAAGAGCATGGCCGTGCCATCGGGATGGAGCCGGACGTAGGCTTCGGAGGCGTCCTCGCCGATATCGGCATTGCCGTGGACACCCACCCCGACCCCCCTCCTTTTGGGGCCCTCCACCGAGGTCGGTTTTAACCACCCTTTCCACTTCTCCTCCCAGCCGAACCGCCTGGCCCCCTCCTCCATCGCCCTCGAAAAGTCGAGGCCTCGGTAGGTGTACCAGAGCCCGTCTCGCCAGAAGTATCCGTCGCCGGGCTTGACGAAGTTCTTCTTGAGAAACTGGAAGGGATCGATCTCCAGCCGCTCCATGGCCAGGCTCAGGATGGGGATGAGGGTACACTTCAGTTCCTGGCCCCCGAAGCCGCGGACGATGCCCGAGGCGTTCCGGTTGGTGCAGACGATGACGGGCTTAAGATTCCAGTTGGGACAGCGGACAGCGATCTGGACCTCGCCACAGCCCACGGCCACCTGGGATTGGGTGGTCATCGAGTAATATCCCGTGTCGATGAGCCAAGTCCCTGAAATGGCGGTCACCGTCCCGTCCCGTTTCATGCCGACCTTGGCCTTCATCCGGCAGCCGATCCGCATCGTGAAGGTGGCCAGATGCTCCTCCTTGGTGAAGACGAGTTTGACCGGTTTTCCCGTGGCCCGGCTCAAAAGGGCGGCATAGGTCTGGACCTGCCATGACATGAATTTCGACCCATAGCTTCCGCCGCAGGGGCCGCCGATCGTCCTCACCTCGACCTTCCTTCCCATCACATGGTGGAGGGTGATCTTGTCCATGTAGGAGGCCTGATTGGAGACCCAGAGCGTCACCTTGTTCGGTTCCTCCCAAAGGGCAATGGCTCCGGGCGGTTCGGGAGGGAGGGGATTGGGGAGGTTTTCGTAGCTGAAAGTCCCTTCGGTGATGACATCGGCCTCCTGAAATCCCTTCTCCACATCGCCCATCACGACCTCCTGGAGGGCCTTGGGGCCGAAGAAGGGAACCCCAGGCGTGACGACATTTCCAGGAAATTCCTCATAAAGCTGGGGCGCGCCAGGCTTTAAGGCCTCTTCCATATCGAAGACCGCTGGGAGGATCTCGTACTCGACCTCGATCAAACTTAGGGCCTTCCTGGCGACCTCCTCGCTTGTGGCCGCCACAAGGGCGACCGCATCTCCCACGTAGCGGACCTTCCTGTCGAGGATGCGGGTCGCACGGGGGGTGCCGCCTCGCCACTCCGGGACATCTTCATAGGTGAGAATGGCTTCCACTCCTTCGAGCTTCTCGGCCTTTCCCTTGTCGATCCTCTTGATCAGGGCATGGGCGTGGGGGCTTCTCAGGACCTTTCCGTAAAGCATTCCAGGGATCTTCAGATCGTTCAGGAACTTCGCCCCGCCCGTGACGATCTCCTCGGCGTCTCTCCTGGGCATGGCCTTGCCGATATAACGGTACGTCTTCTCCATCTCCCTACCTCGTTAGGCCCGAAGCGGCCCTCACGGCCCTGACCACCTGATAGTGGGCGATGCACCTGCAGAAGTTTCCCGAGAGGGCCTCCTTCACCTCGTCCTCCGTGGGATTTGGATTCTCCATCAGGAGGGCCTTTGCGCTCATGAGGATTCCGGGGGTGCAGAAGCCGCACTGGAAGGCGGAGTGGTCGATGAAGGCCTGCTGGAGGGGATCGAGGGCTCCGGTCTCCGGGTCCTTCAGGCCCTCGATGGTGGTGATCCTTCTTCCGTCGCACTCGACGGTCAGGGTGAGGCAAGAGAGGATCGCCCGGCCCTCCATCAACACCGTGCAGCATCCGCAGGCGCCGTGGCCGCAGGAGACCTTCGTTCCCGTCAACCCGAGGGTTTCGCGCAAGGTATGGGCAAGGGTATGGGAGGGTTTGACCTGATGGGGTCTTTCACCTACCTCGAACTGGTGGGTCTGGCCGTTGACGATCAGCCTCACCCTCTTCTGTCTCATCCCTTTCATCCCCGGTTCTCCTTTTCGGTCTTTAAACGATATCTTTCTCGCAACTCCTTCTTCAGGACCTTGCCCTGGGGGCTCTTTGGGAGGGAGGAGACGAACTCCACGGACCTCGGGGCCTTGAAACCTGCGATCCGTTCTTTACAGAACCGGATGATCTCCTCGGCGCTGGCCCTTGCCCCTTCCTTGAGGACGATGAGGGCATGGACCCTCTCAACCCACTTCTCGTCTGGGAGGCCAATGACCGCCGCCTCCAGGACCGCGGGATGCCGGTAGAGGACCTCCTCCACCTCCCTCGGATAGACGTTTTCGCCTCCCGAGATGATCATCTCCTTCTTCCGGTCGACGATGTAGAGGTAGCCACGCTCATCATAATAACCCATGTCTCCGGTGTGTAGCCACCCCTCTTTGATCGTCTCGGCCGTAAGTTCGGGCTTTCTCCAGTAACCCGACATGATCCATCGGCTCCGGACGATGATCTCGCCCACCTCGAAGGGTTCGAGATCCCTTCCCTCTTCGTCGACGATCCGGACATGGACGCCGAGGCAGGGCTTTCCGCAGGAGGCAAGGACCCTTTGCTCCGTTTCCGTTTTAGAGATCGCCTTGTGGTCCTCCACGGTAAGGATGGTGATGTCAGGGCCTGACTCGGACTGACCATAGCCCTGTCCAAAGATGGGGCCGAATCGGGCGATCCCCCTCTTGAGCAGCTCAATGGGCATCGGGGAGGCCGCATACCAGATCTGTTTGAGACTGCTGAGGTCGTACCGATCGAGGTCCGGCAAGGCGAGGATGGCCACCAGATGGGTCGGGACGATGTGGAGGTCGGTCGCCCTTTCGTTCTGGATCGTCAGAAGGGTTGCCGAGGGATCGAAGGATCGATTCGTCATGATCACGTTGGTTGCGCCGATCAGGAAGAAGGCCCAGAAATGGGACCATCCGCCGATGTGGAAGAGGGGAAGGATCATCACGTGTCGGTCCTGATGTCTCAGGCCCGCGGTCAGGATCTTCGTCCTCGCCTCTTCGATCTTCTTCTGGTGGGTGTAGAGGGCGGCCCGGGGGATGCCCGTGGTGCCGCTGGTGTAGAAGAGGATGAAGGGGTCATCTTCCTCCACGTCGGTCTCCGGTTCGGTGTCGGAGAAGCGGCCAAGGAGGTCGTCGTAGAAGGCCATCCCGGCTGCTTCTTCCTCGAGGGAGACGTAGTGGTCAATCCCGGGCAGGCGGTCTTTGAGGGAATTCACCAGGGGGATGAGCTCCTTTCCGACGAAGAGGATCTTCGCCCCGGAATCATGGATGATCTCGACGAGCTCTCCCGGCTGAAGCCTTGGGCTAAAGGGCACGGCGATGAAGCCGCCCTTCATGGCCGCTCCATTCACCTCGGCGCACTCAAGGCAGTTCCAGGAGAGGAGGCCGATGCCATCGCCCTTCTTCAGGCCCATCGCTTGAAGGGCATGGATGAGCCGGTTCACCTTGGCATTGAAGGCCGAGAAGGTGACCCTTTTGGAACCGTAGATAAAAGCCTCTTTTTCGGGGTAGAGGAGGGCATTCCGGTATAGGAGGTCGGCATAGGTGCCGATCTTGTATCGACTCAATTCTTTGAGAAGGAATTTCTTGGACGTTCGATTCCCCAAAGGGAAATTTGAAAGATGGCCAAGGAGTGCCGAGGCCATTGCCCAAATAAAATTCGGTCTTCTGCAGGTTTGACCTTCTGCTGAAGACCGTAAAAACTACTCACATT